>JAHDCH010000264.1:0-2332 GCA_020629995.1 Pseudaestuariivita sp.
TCACAATTACCGCTGTGGAAGGTCGCCGCGCAAGACGTGAGGTAGAAATTCCACATCCGCCGAAACCGGTCGTCAAACCCGAGGCTGCGCACTTCGTCCCAACGGTCGTTGAAGGTCACGTGCCAGCGGCGCAGGGTTTGGCTGTAACTCTCGCCAAATTCGATGGATTTTTCGACACTTAGACCGGCTTTCTCAACCTCGGCCCGCAGGATCGACGGCGCGGGCAGCATGCCGCCCGGAAAGATGTATTTCTGAATGAAGTCCACGCCCCGCTTGTACACCTCCCACCGGCGATCCTGTACGGTGATGATCTGCAGCGTGGCCTGCGCGCCCGGGCTGAGGCGGTCGCGCACGGTGTCGAAATAGGCCGGCCAGTACTTTTCGCCCACGGCCTCGAACATCTCGATGCTGGCGATGCCGTCATAGGTGCCCCGCTCGTCGCGGTAGTCCTGCAACTTGAAGGTGACTTGATCAGAAAGGCCTGCCTTTTCAATGCGGTCCACGGCGTAGTTGAACTGTTCCTGGCTGATTGTCAGGCCGGTGACCTTCAGCCCGCGCTCCTTGGCTGCATATTCGGCGAACCCGCCCCAGCCGCAGCCGATCTCCAGCACGTGGTCGCCGGGTTTCACGCCCATCTGGTCGACCATGCTGGCGTATTTGGCAATTTGCGCCGCCTCTAGGCTTTCCTGCCCGGTGGTGAACAGGGCCGAAGAATAGGTCATCGTGTCGTCCAGCCACAGACCGTAAAAGTCATTCCCCAGATCATAGTGATACGAGATGTTCTTTTTCGCCTGCCCGCGCGAGTTCGATTGCAGCCAGAACCGGAACTTTTCGAACATGCGCACCAGCCCCATCCCCGGGAACCCGTCGTACATGTTTTCGTTGTCGGCATGCACCAGATCCATGAACGCCATCAGATCGGGCGTGGACCACCATTCGTCGAGATACGCATCGCAAAAACCCAGGTCGCCTTCGCGGATCAGGCGGGCAAAGATGTCCGGGTTGTGAATATTGAGCGTGGCAACCGGACCGGGGCTGCGGCCTTCGGCACGAAAGGTCCGCCCGTCCGGCAGCACGAAATCAAGCCGGCCATTGTTCATCTCGCAGGCCATGGCAAAGACGCGGGCAAAGTAACGCGGCAGCCCGGTCTGGCCTTCGGTGGTTGTCAGGATCATGCAGTTCTCCCCAAAACTGGCTGTCAGGCTAGGCTGACGCCTTGCTCGGTGGCAAGGCGTGTGTAAAGCGGTCGGCGCGGGATGCGCCTTAGAAGTCACGGTTCTCGTAGGCGGCCAGGGCGATCTTGCGGCCCGCGTCGGCGGCCACGATCGGATCGGGATAGTCCGCGCCGGGATCCAGCGACCAGCCACGCGGAATAGCATCAAAATATTCAAGCGCTTGCGCAGACTTCTTCGAGTAAGGCTCAGCCAGCCACGTGCCGACGTACTTGCGCTGTTTGTCGAACTTGTCGAGCTGCGTGACCGGGTTGAAAACCCGGAAATAGGGCGTCGCATCCGGCCCTGATCCAGCCGACCATTGCCAGCCCATCGCGTTCGAGGCGGGATCCCAGTCGATCAGGCAGTCCTCGAACCACTTCAGCCCCACCTTCCAATGGGTCAGAAGGTGCTTGGTCAGGTAGCTGGCCACAATCATCCGCGCGCGGTTGTGCATGCGGCCTGTCACGTACATCTCGCGCATGCCGGCATCCACAAACCGGATCCCCGTCCGGCCCTGTTTCCACGCCTTGATCTCGGCCCGGCGTTCGTCAGTGTGCCAGGGAAAGGCGTCCCACTCCTCGCGCCAGTTGCCAGTGGTGATCCGGGGCGTGTGGAACATCAGATGGTATGCAAATTCGCGCCAGACCAGCTCCTTGAGGAAGGTCTCGGCCCCGGCCTTGCCATCGTGCATGGCGCGCATTCCGGCGTGCCAGCAGGTGTGCGGGCTGATCTCACCCAGTGCGAGGTTTTCGCTGAGGTTCGACGTGCCGGTCTTCCACGGCAGGTCGCGCCCTTCGTCATAGCCTGCAATGCCGTTGGCGATAAACGCGCCAAGACGCGCGCTGGCCGCCGCTTCGCCCACGTTGGCATAGCGCGCCACCACGGCGGCGCCCCGGTTCATCGCGGCGCCCAGCGCCCAGTCGTCCAGCGCATCGCTTGTGGGCCAGTTGTCTGGCGCGGGGATCTTGCCCGGCGTTGCCAGCGGCGTGTCCACATCGCGATCCCGGTTCGATTTCCAGAACGGCGTGTAGACTTTGTAAAAGCCCCCGGTCTTGGTTTCGGATGTCCAGGGTTCGAACATCAGGTGGCCACCAAAGCTGCGCGCCTCGATCCCCTTG
>JAHDCH010000264.1:2432-4190 GCA_020629995.1 Pseudaestuariivita sp.
GCCGCATCCAGCGCCGGGTGATCGCCCAGCCGCAAATCGCGCCGATACCACAGGATGATGGGTGATGTGTCGCTCATGCTCTGCCCCGCCTTTTGTTAACCAGACATACGGGCGGCAGCGGGATCGGTTTCAAAAAACCCGGTCAAGCGCCGACAAAAGTTGAGAAATTTCGTCCTCGCTTGTGTAGTGGACAAAGCTCAGCCGCAGGACGCCCGGATCAGGGGCCACGCCCATGCCCTCAAGCGCGCGCACCGCGTAGAAATCACTGGCCGCGGTCATGATGCCATGCGCTGCGAGCGCTTCGGCCCGCGCGGCAGGGTCCGCCACCTCAAGCGCGACGGTCGGGGCGCGCGACGCGGCCTGATCAGGGCCGAGGAGCCGCACGTCGTTGCGCCTACGCGCCCAGTCCAGCACCGGCTGCAACAGCGCCGTTTCGTGATCGCGCATCAGGTCATGGCACCCTTGTGCATCGGTGCCGTGATGGGCGCCCAGAGCGTCGAAATAATCCACCATGCCTGCACAGGCCGCGACCTGGGCATGGTCGGGGCCCGCAGGCGTGAACCGTTTGCTCAGGTCATACCCGTTGAACCCATGCCCCTGATTGGGCAGCATCTCGCCCAGCGCGCGTCGGATCGCCATGATGCCCTGATGCGGGCCATAGGTCTTGTAGGACGAAAACATGTAGATGTCGCAGCCCATGGATCCGATGTCGGGGATCCCGTGCGGAGCGTAGGACACGCCGTCCACGCACACAAAGGCGCCCGCCGCATGGGCCAGAGCGGTGATCTCGGTCACCGGGTTCACCTCGCCCACCACGTTCGAGCAATGCGGAAAGCAGACCAGCCGCACCTTTTCATCCAGCAGATCCTCGAGCGCCGCCGGGTCAAGGTGCCCGGTCGCCGGGTCCATGCGCCATTCGCGCAGCTCGAACCCGCGCTCGGCCAGCCGCCGCCAGGCCCCGGTGTTGGCCTCGTGATCTTGGTTGGTCACCACCACCGCATCGCCCGGCTGCATCCATCCGGCAAAAGCCTGAGCCAGCACATAGACGTTTTGCGTGGTCGAAGGACCAAAGCTCAGCTCATCGGGCGCAATTCCCATCAGCGCCGACAGGCGCGTTCGGGCCTCGTCCATCTCTTCTCCGCCGAGGCGCGAGGCGTCATAGGGCCCATAGGGTTGCACCTTGCGTTCGGTGTAGAACCGCATCAGCCGTTCGACCACCGGGCGCGCGGTATAGCTGCCGCCTGCGTTTTCGAAAAAGGCCTGTCCGGCCAGGGACGGCATGTCAAAGGCGGGGAACTGCGCGCGCACAAAATCGATGTCGAGTGTCATGCACGCATTTGGGCGCATCCCCGGCCCGCGGTCAATCTTTGACCCTGCGGAAGCACGGCAAAAGCGAAGGCCCCGGCGCAGATCACGCCGGGGCCTTGCCGTTGTGGTTCAAAGCAGCGCCTTATTCGGCAGGGGTAACAGCTTCGGCCACAGTTGCCGGAACGCCAGCCGCTTCACGGCGCCCGTCGTTCCAGATTGCCTTGACCAGGGCCAGGCACATCAACACCATCACCACGCTGAACGGCAATGCGCCGATCACCATGGCCGTCTGAATGGCCGAAGTCCCGCCCGAGATCAGCAGCCCGCCAACCACCAGCGCCAGGGCAATGCCCCAGAACATGATATGCGGGCGTGCCTTGGGCCCTTCGTCACCGGCCGCGTTGATCGTGTTGACAATCAGTACAGCCGAGTCCGCCGAGGTCACAAGGA
>JAHDCH010000265.1 GCA_020629995.1 Pseudaestuariivita sp.
GGACAAAGCGTGCATTCGCTGCGGCTGCGCCAACGGCGGCTTTCGGTCCTTCGACGAAACCGTCGATGTTGTCACAAGCAACTGAATTTCGCCTAGCGTCCGGATAAGTCTGCGCTACCGTCCGGCAGATCATGCGCACCGATACAGAGCCGGTGATCCCCCAGAACCTCGATGACGCGACACTCTCCGGCGTGGCCTGGATCGTCCGCACTGGCCATCCGCACCAGTTCTTCCCGAAGCTGCGCGAGAATGGTCATGCGCCGGTCCACCGCCGCGAGCTGCTTGCGTGCGATCTCATGGGCAGGTGCGCAATCCTCTGACGGGGCTTCTGCCAAGGCCATCAGATCGGCGATGTCATCGAGCCCGAAGCCCAGTTCCCGCGCGTGACGGAGGAAAGCGAGGCGTTCGAACGCCGCTGCATCATAGCGCCTCTGCCCGCCTGTCGTCCGCGCCGGTGCCGGTATCAGGCCCCGGCTTTCGTAGTAGCGGATCGTCGTCACCTTCACACCCGTCCGGCGCGACATCTGCCCGATGGAATATTCTTTCATGTCGCCTCTTGAACCTCCAGTCGCTGTAGATCGTATCTACACTGAAGTGATACGAATCGAAAGGAGCTACTATGGGGCACGGCCATCATCATCACGTCGATCCGGAAGCGGGCGACCGCCGGGTCTTCGCCGCCATCGCAGTCAATATGGGCCTGACGGTTGCTCAGATCGTCGGCGGCATCGTTTCCGGTTCGCTGGCGCTGATCGCCGATGCGCTGCACAACTTTTCCGATGCAATCTCGCTCATCATCGCTTTCGCCGCCCGGAAAATCGCGCGGCGACCTCGCGATGCCGACATGACGTTCGGCTACGGTCGGGTCGAGGTCGTGGCCGCGCTCATCAACTACACCACGCTGATCGTGATCGGCCTCTACCTGCTCTACGAAGCCGCAATGCGCTTTGCCGATCCGCAGCCGGTCGAGGGCTGGCTGATCGTCATCATCGCCGGAATTGCGCTTATCGTGGACGCCGTGACGGCTGCGCTGACCTACGCCATGTCCAAATCCAGTGTGAACATCCGCGCGGCGTTCCTGCACAACGTCGCCGACGCGCTCGGCTCCGTCGCGGTGATTGTCGCTGGCACGCTGATCCTGCTTTACGACTGGCGGCTGATCGACCCGCTCGTGACGGTGCTGATCGCAGGCTACATACTTTGGCAGTCGTTCCGGGAAATTGGCCCGGTGATCCGTATCCTGATGCTCGGCTCACCACCGGAAATCGAGACGCAAGCGGTGCTGGAGACCGTGCGCGGAACCGACGGGGTGACCGGCATCCACCACGCGCATTTCTGGCAGATGGACGAACACCGAGCGGCCCTCGACGCACATATCGTAATAACCGAGGGCCGTTGGTCCGACGCAGACGCGGTGAAGGAGCGGATCAAAACAGCGCTGGCAGACCGCTTCGACATCGAGCACACAACGCTGGAGCTGGAATGCGCGCGCCACGCCTGCGACGACCCGTCCGAGTTCGGCGGGCGCGGGCATGGCGAGGAGCGGCACGGATGACCGACTTTGCTTCCGTGGCGCTGACCGTCGCGCTTGTCTGTGAAACAGTTCTTATTGCGATGCTGCTTTGGTCGATCCTTGTCCCATCCCGCCGTCTCTGGCCCCCGTAACGGGTGAACTGGCTCAGCCAACTCATGGTCTGGCTCCCGACCCTCGCGGTCTTCAGTAGCGCGATCCTTGTGGGCTCCGCCGGATGGAATGCTCTGGATTGGCCGCTCTGGCTTCGTTGGAGCGTAGGCCTGCCGCTGATCATGGCGGGCAATGCCGTGGTCTGGCCTGCTGCCTTGGGCATCGGCCTCGACGCGACCAGCGGCGCGGAAGCCGAGCTGAAAACCGATGGTTTCTATCGTTGGTCGCGCAACCCGCAATACGTGGCAGACATGGGCATCCTGGTCGGATGGGCAATCCTGTCCGCCAATCCCGCTGCGTTGATCATCGCGACGGGCGGTGTGGTCGCCTTTGCTCTCGCCCCTTTTGCCGAAGAGCCATGGCTGGAAGAGATCTATGGCGCGCCCTACCGCACGTATCGGAAACGGACGCCGCGGTTTTTCGGGTTTCCAAGCCGACAGAACGCTGACTACTCTGTGTAGCGTTCGCAGTCGCCGAGCCCGGTCGCGGTTGAGGCAAGGAGCCGATCCGCGGCACGGATCAGCTCGGCAACCCGCCTGTCCGCCAGGCGATACCGGACAAATCGACCTTCGCTGCGGCGGCTGACCAGCCCGCAATGCAGAAGGCAGCGCAGATGGTTCGAGACATTGGGTTGCCCCAACCCAGTATGAGCGACAATCTCTTGAACGCTGCGTTCGCCCGCCACCAGCGCATCGAGGATCGCCAGACGGCTGGGATCGCCGAGGCCCCGAAAGAGCTTTGCCCGCAGTTCTAGGGCGTCGGGTGCCAAAAGATCGTCTTGAACGTCTTGCGTCGTCATATCATTATCCACTGATACGTTAGCGGCGGCACTTTTGCCCGCCACTTTGAAGAGGATCGCACATGAACCAGGCCGAGAACAGCACGTTGCCGACGGCCTCCACGCCGATCCGAATGCGGGTGCAGGGCATGGACTGCGCCAAGGACGCGGCCGAGATCGAGCGCGCGGCCCGGTCTGCGGGCGTGGCCGAAGGCGATGTGAAGGTGTCTGCCGCAACCCACGTCATGACATTACGGATCGCGGAGGGTGACTTGTCGAAGGTGCGGCCCGCGCTCGATGCGACCGGCTACGGCTTTGAGAAGATCGAGGACGGCGATACATCCTCCGATCCGGCCTACAAGGACCCGAGTTATCGCCGCGCCCTCTGGATCGTGGTCCTGCTCAATCTCGGCTACGGCGTGGTCGAGATGTTCGGCGGGTTCCTGTCCGGGTCGCAGGCTTTGAAGGCGGACGCGCTCGATTTCCTCGGCGACGGCGCGATCACGTTTCTGGGCCTGCTCGCCATCGGTTGGAGCCTGACATGGCGTGCGCGGTCAGCGATGATCCAGGGCGTGTTTCTGGGGCTTCTGGGCCTCGGCGTCGTCGGCAGCACGCTCTGGCGTGTCCTCAACCAAACGACACCCGAAGCCGGGTTGATGGGAGCCTTCGCGGTGGGTGCGCTGATCGTGAACGTCCTCGCGGTCCTGCCGCTGCTGAAGCACCGCAAGGGCGATGCCAACATGCGGGCCGTCTGGCTGTTTTCGCGCAACGACGCCATCGGCAACCTTGCCGTGGTCATCGCGGCCGGGCTGGTCGCATGGCTTGGCAGCGCCTGGCCCGACCTGATCGTCGCGTTCGCCATCGCAGGGCTGTTCCTGCATTCGTCGTGGATGATCATCCGCGACGCGCGGAATGATCTGAAGGACGAGTAGGGGGCGCTTGCGTTAAAGAAGTGACCCCAAGTCCGATCCGACACTTGGATAGGCCGCCGTCATCGACTGAAGCTGCTTGGCCGTCAGGCCCAGCTTGATCGCCAACCCGAAGAAATTGATCAGCTCGCCGTATTCCGGGCCGAACAGGTGCGCGCCGAGAATCTTGCCATTCGACCTATCGACGAGGATCTTCGCGGCGGCGGAGGTTTCGCCGATCCGATAGTTCGAATACCAACCGCCAGTGTCGGTGAACCGGACATCTATGTCATGCCCGGCGTCCCTTGCCTCGTCTTCCAACATGCCGACACGCGCCACTTCCGGAACGGTGAAGACGGCCGTCGGAATACCGGCATAATCCGGTGCGGTTTGCGCGTCTTTGAGCATGTTGGAGGCCGCGACCTTCCCTTCGATCACTGCGACCGGCGTCAGCGGCATGCCATCGGTGTCGGCGGAATCTCCTGCGGCATAGACCGCGCTGTTTGTCGTGCTTTGCAGATGGGGGGCTACAACGATGCCCTTGTCACTGTAGTCAACACCAGCCGCCTCAAGATTCAGGTCGGCCAGGGCTGCAACCCGGCCCGCGCCATGCACGACCAAATCGGTTTCGATTGTCCGGGTCTGATCGCCCGACGCAACCTCGACAGTGAATGCTCCACTGGTTTCCGCGACCGAGACGATTTCGGTCTCGCGCATCAGGTCCACGCCGATACCGGCGCCGCGCTCGATCAGCATTTCGACCAGATCGGGATCGAAGCCGCGTAAGGGCCGGGCGCCAC
>JAHDCH010000266.1 GCA_020629995.1 Pseudaestuariivita sp.
TCAGGTCTTCGTAGTAATCCTTGCCGATCTGGGCCATGGGCGCGTTGGCGCAGGCGCCAAGGCATTCGACCTCTTCCCAGCTGAACTTGCCATCCGCCGACAGGGTGTGCGGCTTGTCAGCGATCTTTTCGCGGCACACGGCCACCAGATCCTCGGCCCCGCAGATCATGCAGGACGTGGTGCCGCAGATCTGGATGTTGGCCACGCTGCCCACGGGTTTGAGCTGGAACATGAAGTAGAACGACGCCACCTCGAGCCCGCGGATGAACGCCATGCCCAGCATGCCCGAGACATGTTCGATGGCCGGACGGCTGAGCCAGCCTTCCTGTTCCTGCGCGCGCCACAGCAGCGGGATGATCGCGCTGGCCTGGCGGCCTTCGGGATATTTGCGGATTTGCGCCTCGGCCCAGGCCTGGTTGTCGGGCGTGAAGGCAAAGGTTTCGGGTTGGTCAGCATGTAGGCGGCGAAGCATCGTGTCTTCCGTTTCGTGTGCGGCGGGCTGCGGGAGCCTCCGGCGGGGATATTTTTGGCCAGAAGAAGCCGGGTTGCGTCAGTTCGTACAGGCGGGCGGCAGCAGGACAAGCGTTTCCTCGTCGCTGCCGAAGGTTGCGATGCCTTCTGCCATCATCTGGCGGGAAAGGGCAATGGCGGCGGCGCGCGAGATGCCCAGCTGCGGCATCACCGCACCCGCTTCGGCGGTGGTCAGGGTGCAATCGCTGTCGTTCATGGCGGCGATCAGCGCATCCTTCTGGGCGGGCGTCTGCGCGGCGGCGGGCGCGGCGATCAGGGCCGCGAGGCACAGGGCGTATTTCATATCAGGCCTTTCTCTTGTCCCAGCATCAGCGCGCGGCACCGCGTCCGGATGCCTTCGAAGGCGGCGGCGATGCTGGCAGTTGTGCCTGCGGCGCCTGCGCTGAAGGCACCAAAGGCCGCGATCCCGCCCGAGGCGCGGGTCACCTCGTCGATCTTTTGTGCGGTGGCGTCCGAGGCATAGACTTTGAGCTCGGCCATGGCGCGGCGGAAGTCTTCGGCGCGCTTTTCGGATGCGGCGACGGAGTCGGAAAACGCCTGCTGCGCCACTTCGCGCCACGCAAGGGCAGCTGCCTCGGGGCCGGTTGTGCCGCCGGGCGACGCACCAAGGGCAAAGCCGGTCGGCGGCGTGAAGGACCGGAACGCAAAACCGCCATCCTGCGCCGCGGGCGCAACACCGCCCAGGTAGGCCTCGGTCGCCTTGATCGCCTCGGCGCAGGCATAGATCTGGCGTTCGTGCAGGTTGGATTCAAACGGCGCGTTCAGCGACGAATTCAGCGTGTAGGATTGCCAGCCGACGAACAGGCCGGTGGCGACCGAGGCGGCCGCCATCACCCATTCGACGGGGGTGGTTGTCACCTGTCGATCTCCCCGAACACGATGTCCATCGTGCCGATGATCGCGGCCACATCGGCCAGCTGGTGACCCGAGGCCATGTAATCCATCGCCTGCAGATGCGGGAAGCCCGGCGCGCGCAGCTTGGCGCGGTAGGGCTTGTTGGTCCCGTCCGCCACCAGATAGACACCGAATTCGCCCTTGGGCGCTTCGACGGCGGCATAAACCTCGCCCGCGGGCACATGGAACCCTTCGGTATAAAGCTTGAAGTGGTGGATCAGGCTTTCCATCGAGGTCTTCATGTCCGACCGTTTGGGCGGGGTCAGCTTGCCTCGGGCGAGGACATCGCCCTGCCCTTCGGGCGCGCGCAGCTTGGCGATCGCCTGCTTGATGATCGAGACCGACTGGCGCATCTCTTCCATGCGGACGAGGTAGCGGTCATAGCAATCGCCGTTCTTGCCGACCGGGATCTGGAAGTCGAACTCGTCGTAGCATTCGTAGGGCTGCGCGCGGCGCAGATCCCAGGCCAGACCCGATCCGCGCACCATGACGCCGGAGAAGCCCCAGTTGAGGATGTCTTCCTCGGTCACGATGCCGATGTCGGCGTTGCGCTGCTTGAAGATGCGGTTCTCGGTCAGCAGCCCGTCGATGTCGTCCATGAAGCTGGGGAACTTCTCGGCCCAGGCCTCGATGTCATCCAGCAGCTCGGGCGGCAGGTCCTGATGGACACCGCCGGGGCGGAAATAGGCGGCGTGCAGGCGCGCTCCGCAGGCGCGCTCGTAAAAGATCATCAGCTCTTCGCGCTCTTCAAAGCCCCAGAGCGGCGGCGTCAGCGCGCCCACGTCCATCGCCTGCGTGGTGACGTTCAGCAGGTGGTTCAGGACGCGCCCGATCTCGGAATAGAGCACCCGGATCAGCGAGGCGCGGCGCGGCACCTCTGTGCCCGTCAGCTTTTCGATGGCCAGACACCAGGCGTGTTCCTGGTTCATCGGCGCCACGTAATCGAGCCGGTCGAAATACGGCAGGTTCTGCAGGTAGGTGCGGCTCTCCATCAGCTTTTCGGTGCCGCGGTGCAAAAGGCCGATATGCGGGTCGCAGCGTTCGACAATCTCGCCATCGAGTTCCAGCACAAGGCGCAGCACGCCGTGCGCCGCCGGGTGCTGGGGCCCGAAGTTGATGTTGAAGTTGCGGATCTTCTGCTCACCCGTCAGGGCGTCTTCGAAACCTTTAGAGCCGTCCATCTTCGTGACCTCTCACAGCAATCGTGGTCCGTGTATCATGCACCCTCTGCCTGCGCCAGTTCATGCGGCCCAGGACCGCGGCACGTCGTTCCCGAAACGTTGGCGCACAAACGCGTAGTCCGGTGCAAATATCTCGGTCAGCTTGTGCTTTGTTTCGGCGGGCAAGTCCAGAGGTTCGCCGGCCCTTATCCGGGTATTGACCGGCGCCGGGTGCGGCGCGATGTCCAGAAAGGCCGTGATCCGGTCCAGCTGCGCCTGTTCGAACATTGTCTCGTAGAACGCGTAATGCACCGCGCCCGCCCCTGCCACGTCATCCAGCACGCGCACCGTGTGGCGGTAGGCACGGGTGGCCGAAAGATCGCCGCCTTCCGCGCGTTGGATCTGTTGGGCGACCTTTGCCTCAAACCCTGCCGTGTCCCGGCCCTCTGCCTTGCGCTGCATCCGCAGCTGCGACCAGAAACGCGCGACGGGATCGCGCAGGATGAACACGAAACGCACGTCGCGCGCCAGCGATTGCATGGCGCAAAAGGCATCGCGGCCAAGAATGCCGTAGCGCGGGGTGAAATCGCACATCAGCCGGGCCGTGCCCGCACCGCGCGTCAGGTGCCTGACGTAGGCCTGTCGTCCCTCGCGGCCGGGGGCGGCACGCTCAAGCCAGTCTGCCCGACTTTGAAGCTCGGTTCGCAGCTTTTGTGGTGCGGCGGGGCCCAGATCATGCAGCTGCTGCGTCAGATCGGCGACGCGCGCCCGCGCCTTGCCGGCCATGCCCGGACCGCGCTCCCAGAAATGCGCATCAAAGTAATGCGGCTCCTTGCCCGCGCCGAAATGACAGGCAGGATGGGTCTTCAGCCAATGATGAAGCCAGGATGTCCCGCCTTTCTGGACGCCAACACAAAACGCCATCCGCAGCGGGTGTGGCAGGCAAGGCATGTCCCCGTCGTTGCCTGCCACGTCAGTTTGCTGCGCAGGCGCGCCCGCCTGCATCAGGCTGCGGCGCGCTCTTGCCCGTCAAACCAGATCAGCGCGGCCACTTTCAGCACATAGACGCCCGCACCCGCGCAGGCGACAGGCAGCGTCCACCACGCGTTGACGCCCGCCATGGGCAGCAAATACCACAGCGGGCCAAAGAAAAAGCAGAACCAGAAGGCCGCCCAGAATGCGATCCTGATGATGTCGGTTCCACTGATATGTCGGATGATGGATTTCATGCGGCGCCCTCCTCTGTCTTTTCGTCGCCAGGAAGGATATAGTCCGCTCCTTCCCAAGGGCTCATGAAATCGAACTGGCGGTATTCCTGCACCAGCTTGACCGGCTCGTAGACGACGCGCTTTTGCTCTTCGTCATAGCGCACCTCGGTATAGCCCGTGGTCGGGAAATCCTTGCGCAGCGGGTAGCCGCGAAAGCCGTAATCGGTGAGAATGCGCCGCAGGTCCGGGTGGCCGCTGAACAGCAGACCGAACATGTCGAACACCTCGCGTTCGAACCAGTTGGCCGACGGGTGCACGTCGATGATCGACGGGATCACCGCCTCTTCGTGCACCTTCAGGCGCAGGCGGAT
>JAHDCH010000267.1 GCA_020629995.1 Pseudaestuariivita sp.
TCGCTGATCCAGACCATTGGCCGCGCGGCGCGGAATGCCGACGGTAAGGTTATCATGTACGCCGACAAGATGACCGGCTCGATGGAGCGCGCACTGGCCGAGACCAACCGCCGCCGCGCCAAGCAGATCGCCTATAACGAAGAGCACGGGATCACCCCCGAGACGGTCAAAAAGAACGTCGAGGATGTGCTGGCGGGTCTCTATCAGGGCGACACGGACCAATCCCGCGTCACCGCCAAGATCGACGCGCCGTTGGCCGGATCGAACATGCAGGCGGTGCTGGAGGGTTTGCGCGAGGACATGCGCAAGGCGGCCGAGAACCTCGAATTCGAAGAGGCCGCACGCCTGCGCGACGAGGTCAAGCGTCTGGAAGCGGTCGACCTTGCCGTGGCCGACGACCCTTTGGCCCGGCAATACGCGGTCGAGAAAGCGTCAGCCGAGGCCGTCAAATCCCGTGGCCGCTCGACCGCTGGCCGCGCAGGGCAACGGGGCGGGAATGTGAAACGGCGAAAGCGGTAGATCAGGATGTCGACCGGAACGCTGTTTTCCAAATCGGAAAAGGCAGCTTTTATTCTTTGGCCCATTCTATACTATTTGGCGTCGTGGGTTAAGAAGGAGCGACGTAATGCCATTTCTGATTGCAATACTCACAGCGATTGGTGGCGCTCTTTGGTGGTGGTTTCGCAGCAATCCACGTGAAGCGATTGATACCGCTGGGGATTTAATAACAACTGCGGCCAACGCCCCGCGTCGCCACGCTTTTCGCCGACAACACAACGCACATCCCGTTGAAGGGATAGACGACCCCCGAATTGCAATCTGCGCAATTGGCCAAGCCTTTTTGGAGCTGGATGATTTGCCAACCAAAGAGCAAAGGGATCAGCTTCATATCGCAGTACGCAAGCAATTGCGGACGCAGGAAGAGGAAGCCGAAGAGATGGAAGTTCTGGGTCGCTGGTTGATAGGTCAATGCAACGGCGCGTCGCAAGCCATTCCGCGTCTTGGCAAGCGGCTGAACAGGATTGACCCCGGATCCTGGAACGCACTGCAGGAGTTTCTGGCGCCATTGGCTGGACCAGACCTGTCTTCTGCTCAGATTGACGCCGTCGCAGAACTCAAGCGCAAGTTTGGTATGCGGTAGCGGCGTGCCAAGACTGAGGGCGCGGCCCGCGAAGGCTCGCCTGAATAGGAATCTGCTCTAATTCAAGGGTATGCGACTTGTTATCTCTCTTCTGATCCTCCCCTTCCCCGCCCAGGCCTGGGACCACACGATCGGCGATATCTGCACCCTGTCACACCAGACAGAAACCGCCACGATCCACCTGACTTACGACCCGGCCAAGCCGCTTTACACGCTAAAGGTGACCCGCGAAGGAGGCTGGCCGCAAAGCCCGTTCTTTGGGATGCGGTTCGATGGACGCCAGCCCAACGCCATCTCGACGAACCGGCATGTGCACCAAGAGGATGCGGTCTTTGTAGCCGATGTGGGCTTTGGTAACGTGCTCGACGGGCTGCAGTTCAACGACACAGCCTATGCTCTGACCGAAGGGGAATTTGCAGCGTTTCCGCTCGATGGCGCGGCCCCGCATGTGCAGGCCTTTCGCGACTGTATGCCAAACGCCGGAGTGTAATCTTCGGAACCAAGAGCGCGCCGCAACCGTTTCCGAGATGAAACATCACTTCGTCAGAAGGAGACAGGTTATGGAATACGGTATCCTTGGCGCCATCATTCTCGCGCTCAACATTCTCGCCATCTATTCGGTTGTCACCTCGGGCGCGTCGGGCGCGGCCAAGCTGCTGTGGATCGTGTTGATCCTCGTGCTGCCGGTACTTGGCCTGATCCTGTGGTTCTTCCTTGGGCCACGCGGAGCGCGCGTCGGCGCTTAGTCTCCGGGCGGCTTGAGATTGGGCTCGCCGACCAGTCCCATGGCGCGGCGCAGCCCTGTCCACAGCCCGGACAGGCGCGGTGGCTGATCCATGCCGGCCACCGCCTCATCGGCCCAGGGGGACATTTCGGCGCGGGCAAAGTCGCGGCCCCAGGCCAGGAAAGCCTCGGCATCGTCCGGGCGCAGGCGGCATGCCGACCCCACCAGCCCCACAAGCGTTTCCGGCGGCGAATACCATTCGTCCTGGATGGCCGTCACGCGTGATCGGATCAAAGGCCCGATGCCCCGCATCAGCGCACTTTCCGAAAAGGTCAGCAGCAACTGACCCATTTCGTCCCGCGAATAGCCGATCAGCGGCGGGAACGTGTCAAAGAACACGGCCTTGCCGTCGACAATTGCAAAATTGCGGATCGAAGGATGAAAGCCCACGCGGTCAGGGTGGTCTTGCGTTGCCAGCCAGAACCGGGCGATCACCTCGCCGGCGGCCTGCATGCAGGCCAAGGCCTCGTCGCGTGACGCGCGCTGCATGATTGGACGCATCATGCTGTCGTCGGGCAGGCCCTCTTGCACGATGACCGGAGCGCCCTCGACCACGTGAAATTCGGCCCGGGGGACAATCACGCCAGCCTGCGCCAGAACCGCGACATACGCGTCATGCGCCTGCGCCATGCGGGTCAGGACCGCGTCGTTACCTGGGGCACGGTAGGATTTGATGACCTTTCCTGCCAACGGACCGGATTCCACCCGGAAAGGCTTGGTGAAATAGCCGAGCCGCGAGATGGCCGAGCCGCCAGCGGCACGGTGGCGGGCAAGTGCCTCGGCAATCGGATCAGGCATGGCGCGCTCCTGTTGTCGGTCTGCGCCCTGCCTATACGGCACCGGGCGCCAGCCCGCCACCACCTGCACGATCAAGGTTGGCAGGCGAAATTAACCTTTCCTTCACCAAGATGACCGATGCCTGAAAGGGCGATGGATTACCGTGCTGCCCTCATGCTGGCACTTTGTGCCAGCCAGGCCGACGCCGGCGCCTGGCCGCGCGCGGAAGGATCTGCCTTTGTCAGCCTTTCGCACCGGATGGGGATCAACATGATTGATCCGTTCGGCACCCCGCCAACACAATACACCGCGCTGTTCTTCGAGTACGGGATGACCGACCGGCTGACTTTGGGGATCGATGCAGGCCGGTCTGTCTCAGGCGCGTCCAAGATCGTGCTGTTTGCCGGCTGGCCGGTCCTGCGCTCCGAGAGTGGGCACGTGATCGGTGTTGAGCTGGGGATCGGACAGATCGAAGGCGATACCGTTCTGAGGCCGGCACTGTCCTATGGCTATGGGTTTCAGCGGCGCGGCCTGTCGTCCTGGGTGGCGGTTGATACCGTTGCCGAAATCCTGCCCGACACATCTGATGCGGATATCAAACTCGACCTGACCTATGGCCTTGGATGGCCCAGCGGGATCAAGGCCTACACGCAAATCCAGGCGGGCAAACCCCATGACGAGGATGCCTTTGCGCGGCTTGCGGGCGCCGTGGTCATCCCCAATCGCCTGGGTATCTCAACCGAATTTGCCGTGGAGTACGGGCTGTTCGGCGACGACAGCCTGCAATTCAAACTGGGGGTCTGGCGCGAGTTCTAGGCTCTGCGCCACAAGGTGACGGGGCGGCGCGATCCCTCTGCGCCGCCCCTCGCCGATGTCAGCGATCCATGCGGACCATGACCGCAATGTCGCCGCGCACGGCCTCGCTCCACTTGACGTGCACCTCGCGTCCGTCTGTGCCGCGTTCGGTCTCGATATACGGCGCGGTATAGACGCTGTCTCCCGCGCTGTTGCGCGTTCGCGACCGGATGGCGAACCCCTCGACCGTGCGGGCACGGCCCGCAAAGGGCAGATCACGCTCGCAATCGATTTCCCAGGTGTTGTCCTCGGTGTTCTGATCGTGGTCGATCAGAACCGGATTTTCGACGCTGTCGACGATGTTGTGGAAGGTGTTCGCCCGGAATTCGACCGCGCGGCTGCGGGTAAAGTCGAGATCGGCAAAGGCCGTATCCACACGCTCGACCCGATCGATCTGACCGGACAGGGCGCGGAACATGTTGCCGGTCACGCTCAGCCCGTTCAGGTAGTGCCCGCTGCCAAAGGGTTTGACGACCAGAAACCCGACCCAGGGCGCCACGTTGGTGATCAGGCAGGTGTTGTTGGTGATCGACAAGCCGGCAAAGCTGAAGCCCCCGGTATATTCGGGCCGCGCGTCACTTTCGTTGGTCCATTCGATGAAGGCGT
>JAHDCH010000268.1 GCA_020629995.1 Pseudaestuariivita sp.
ACGGCACCTCGGTCGCCTATGCCCTGTGGAACCTCGAAGAGCGAAATGTTCATTGGCGCTCAGGAACCGGTCTATACCGGCATGATCATTGGCGAGCACAGCCGCGACAACGATCTCGAGGTGAACCCGCTCAAGGGCAAGAAGCTGACCAACGTGCGCGCCAGCGGCAGCGATGACGCCGTGCGCCTGACCACGCCGGTCAAGATGTCGCTGGAAGAGGCCATCGCCTATATCGACGATGACGAACTGGTCGAGGTGACGCCCAACGCGGTGCGGCTGCGCAAACGCTACCTCGACCCGCACGAGCGCAAACGGATGTCCAAACAGACCTGACCTTTGGATCAGGCGTAGGATGGGTGCTCGTCACCCATCCTCACTTCTGGGCGCAGGGCACCTCTTTCATCACCACGTAGGCGTCTTTGATCTTGGTGCGGATTTCCTGATAGATCGCGGGATATTCGCGCAGCTCGATCATGTTGCCTTTCTTGACGTAGCGACGCTCGGCCGCTTTCACGAGCTTTTTGGTCACCCGGTACTTGGCGGGCACCTGTTCGTTCTTGAAACAGTTCAGCAGCTTGTAACGCTCGCCCTTGGCGTCGGTGCGCGTCGTGTCGGCCAGCGCGCTGCCCGCGCACAAAAGCCCCGCCGCCACAAAAATCAAAAGTCGCGACATTGCGCGTCTCCTCGGATTGCCTCGAGGATCGGCGTACAGACCATTTTTGGCAAAATATGGGCAAACGCCCTGCAAATCGGCGGGCTCACGACGCTGTGACCCGGGCGCGGGCAAAAAAAGAAGGCGCCAGCAGACCGGGCGCCTTCCTCAAAGCAGCTGCTTGCCTGCGCCTTAGTTGGCGCGGCAGGGTGCCTTGCGCTTGATGTAGTACCCTTCTTTGACCAGGGTCTTCATCTCTTTCATGACGGCGGGGTAGTAGATTTCCACCATCTGGCCGTTGCGGTGTTCCCACACGGTCTTGGCCTTCTTGTGCGGCACGTGGGTGGTCGAGTACTTCGCGGGCACCCAGACCTTGTCGTAGCAGGCAATGACTTTGCCTTCCCACGCGAACGCGGGTGCGGCGAAAGCGGCCGATGCAACGATAGCGGCGATCGTCAGCTTCTTCATAGAACTTCTCCTAGTAGGACTAAAAAGTAGCATCAGGCTACGCGTATGCCGCCGCTCGGCGCGACCACCCGATTTGCCCAAATGTGGAAAAAATCAGCCGCACGTGTCTAAAATCAGGGAAAACCGGGGGTCTTGTGGCTTTTCGGCAATACTCCGCCCATGCGCCGGTAACCCCCTGAAAGGCTTATTGTTTTTGAAACGGAAACAACCGCTGTTAACCTTAATGATTGTCGATTGGCCAGCCGCGAATCAATGCGATTCCTCACGCTTCTGTCAGTTATGCACAGCCCGGATGGGCGGTGCATCGCTTACGTTGCGCAATGGTTAACGATTGGCGGATCGGCGCCGCCACTCGGCGCATCTTTGCCCAAATGGGCGCGCATCCAGTGCCGCCGCCTGTGGGCGCCTCACCCCCAGGTCGGAACTTGCGCGGGTACAAAGGTTTCGTGACAGCTGCGGCACATGTCTTTATACGCGCCCTCGAACGTTCGATTCATACAGACCCTCTCAGCGGAGCTGCCCTTGCCGAGCCGTATGCCCCTGTCGCACCCGTTCGATGCCTCCGACCTCGAGGATGGCGATACCCTTCACGAAGAATGCGGCGTCTTTGGCGTCTCTGGCGTCAGCAACGCCGCCAATTTCGTGGCTCTTGGCCTGCACGCGCTGCAGCATCGCGGCCAAGAGGCTGGGGGCATCGTGGTCCATGACCCCGACCAGGGCTTCAACTCGGCCCGCCGCTTTGGCTATGTCCGCGACACGTTCACCGACCCTGCCTTGATGGACACCCTGCCCGGCCCGATCGGCATCGGCCACGTGCGCTACTCTACCGCCGGGTCCAAAGGCGCGACGGCGATCCGCGACGTGCAGCCCTTCTTTGGCGAATTTTCCATGGGCGGCGCGGCCATTGCCCACAACGGCAACATCACCAACGCCGAAGCCCTGCGCCGCGAGCTGATCGAGCGCGGCTCGATCTTTCAATCCTCGTCCGACAGCGAATGCATCATCCACCTGATGGCCCGCTCGCTTCAGCGCTCGATCCCCGACCGGATGGAAGACGCGCTGCGCCGCGTCGAAGGCGCCTTTTCGGTGGTCGCCATGACCCGCACCAAGCTGATCGGCGTCCGCGACCCTCTGGGCGTGCGGCCCTTGGTTCTGGGCAAGCTCGAAGAAGGCTATGTTCTGGCGTCCGAGACCTGCGCGCTCGACATCGTTGGTGCCGAGTTCATCCGAGAGGTCGAGCCGGGTGAGATGATCGTCATCACCCCCAACGGTCTTGAGTCCCGCCGCCCCTTCCGCGAGGCGCGCCCCCGCTTCTGCATTTTCGAACACGTCTATTTCTCGCGCCCCGACAGCATCCTCGGTGGCCGCTCGGTCTATGAAACGCGCGAGGCCATCGGCCGCGAATTGGCCAAGGAAAGCCCGGTCGAGGCTGATCTCGTCTGCCCCGTTCCCGACAGCGGCACGCCTGCCGCCATCGGCTACAGCCTCGAGTCCGGCATCCCCTACGCGATGGGCATCATCCGCAACCAGTACATGGGCCGCACCTTCATCGAACCGACCGAACAGATCCGCAACATGGGCGTCCGGCTCAAGCTTAACGTGAACCGCGCCCTGATCGAGGGCAAACGCGTGATCCTCGTGGACGACAGCGTCGTGCGCGGCACCACGTCGCGCAAGATCAAGGAAATGATCCTTGATGCCGGCGCCGCCGAGGTGCACTTCCGCATCGCCTCGCCCCCCACCGCCTGGCCGTGCTTCTACGGTGTCGACACCCCCCAGCGCGAAAAGCTGTTGGCAGCCACCATGAGCGAAGAGGAAATGCGCGAGCATCTCGCCGTCGACAGCCTCAAGTTCATTTCGCTGGATGGTCTTTATCGCGCCGTGGGCGAGGCCAAGGGCCGCGACCCGAACCAGCCGCAATATTGCGACGCATGTTTCTCCGGCGAATATCCGGTTGAACCCTCCGACCAGATCGAAAAGGGGTTCACGCTCAAGGCGGCGGAATGACGGCGCCCGGCTCAGGCTGGGACGGCCTGTCCTGGATCTTTGATCCGGACGCCACCTGCATCTGTTGCGGTGCGCCGACAACCTCGCTTCTGGACGTGGCCTGCGCTTTTCCTCATGTGGGCGACGCCCGCTCTCTGCCGGTTCTCGAAAATCACGCCTTGCTGGAATCCACCGGCGACATCCTGACCTCCGACTTTTGCCGTCTCGGCGCAGACCGCTTCCTGCGCTGCATTCTCGAACTACGCCTGTCCGGCCGCCCCGAGCTGGTCACTCTGGGCGTCTGGGCCAGCCTGTCGGCCTCGGATTTTGACCTCTACTGCCGCCACTTTGACGACCGTGCGCCCGGCGACCTGCCGAACATGGGGATCTGGCTCGCCAGCAGCCTGCCCTTGCCCTATGACCTGCCCGCCGCCTGTACGCTGGTCCCGCAGCCCCAGGGTCTGCGCCCCCTGCTCGAGGCTCAGGACAGCGCGCCAACCCTTTTGCGCCTGCAACAGGATGGCCTCACTCCGTCCGAGGCCCTGTCCTTCCTTCAGGCGCTGGGGCACGACATCACACCCGATCAACAACTCCGCAGCTGACCACCCTGCTTCCGGCGCCAGGCAATCACCCGCCGCCTCTTTCGGCAGGTCTTTGCCTCCGGCGCGCTCTTCTGCTTTTCCGCGGCGGCCACCGCCCCTACATCGCGCCCGTCATCAGATCGGAGCGATCCCATGTCCCAGACCAAAGCTGGCGATCTTGCCACCGAAGCCGTTCGCCTCAACCGCCGCCGGCCTATGCTGCTCGGCACCTTTCTGGGCGACACGCCCCGCGCTTTGATCAAGATGCCCTCGGGCCAGACGCGCCTGGTCACCAAGGGCACCGTGATTAACGGCTCCCCCCTCATCGCCATCGAAGACGGACGCGTCGCCTTTCGTGAAAACGGCACCGCGCGCTGGTTGACCATCCCCTGACACCGTGCTTCGGTTGCCGCGTCCATCTTCTTCTGGCCAGAAATATCCCGGGGGTCTGGGGGCTGGCCCCCA
>JAHDCH010000269.1 GCA_020629995.1 Pseudaestuariivita sp.
TCAGCTCGGTCATGGGATGGATATGATTTTGTTTGCGATCCGGGTCAAGCGGACATGAGTGCGCAGGAGGCAACACCTTGGCCGCACAAGGCGCGGAGGGGATTCCGAAAACACGATCTGCGTAGTGCCGGATTACAGCATATATGTCCTCGATGAGGGCGACGCGACCATTACGGGCACCACCGGAGGCAATGGCCTTGACGGGGTGACCCAGGGCAGTGGCGTGCACCTGTTGGGTGCAACGATCACCATCAACACGCCGAACTGGACAGAAATTCAGGTCAGCGACACCGATGACGCCAATTTTCAGGACAGTGACGCCAGCCAGACGCTGAACGGCGCGCAAGAGGTGGACGGTGTCACCTACAGCGGCGGAGAACGGGTCGAGGCGGAATACGGCTTTACCGTTACCGACCCTGACGGGAACACCTACCAGCTGATCGGCTTTAACGTGAACGAGCCGGGATCGAGCAGCTTTGCCACGATCGAGGGGATCGCGGTGATTGGCGGGCCAGGCGGCTTCCCTCCGGCGGGGGTGCCGCTGACGGTGACCGCGACGCAGGAAGGGCCGAACTATGCCGCCGCCGACTATGCGACGCCGATCTGTTTTACAGCCGGAACGCTGGTTGCGACCCGCAGCGGACTGCGCGGGATCGAAACCGTCATGGCCGGAGACGAGGTCAGGACGCGCGCAGGCTGGCGCGAGGTGCGATGGGCCGGACAGCGCCGGGTGCCCGCTTTGGGGGCCAGCGCTCCTGTACGGTTTACCAAGGGCGCCATGGGCGCCACGCATCAGATCAAGCTGTCGCAACAGCACCGGGTTCTGGTCACCGGCTGGCAGGCCGAATTGATGTTTGGCGAGGCCGAGGTTCTGGTGCCCGCGGTCGCGCTGATCAATGACGACAAGATCACCCTGCGCACGGGTGGCGAGGTGACCTATGTACACCTGCTGTTCGATGAGCACGAATTGATCGATGCGCAAGGGCTGACCAGCGAAAGCCTGCATCCCGGGCGAATGGCGCTGGACGCGGTCGATGCAGCTGCCCGGGCCGAAATCGTCGCGCTGTTCCCGGAACTGACCGACCTGGAAAGACCTTTGTGCCGGCCCGCCCTGCGCGTCTCTGAGGCGAAGTTGCTGGCCTAGACCCGCGCATTCACCTCGATCAGGTTGCCCGAGGGGTCCTCGACATAGAGGTGGTGAAAGCCCGGGATCGCGAATTCGGGCGTGTAGCTGTAGCGGATGCCGGCGGCATCAAAGCGGCGCATCACGGCCCCAAGGTCGGGCACTTCGAAGGCCACATGGCCGCCAACGGACGGGTTGTGCGTCAGGTTGTTGCGCGCCGGAAAGTCGGGATCGGGCGCGATCAGGTGCAGCCCGGTATGCGACTGGCGCCCGTCGGCAAACAGCGCCAGCCGGTCGGGCGAGCCGGGGATGTACCCGCGCGCCTCGGGAAAGCGCCAGGCCCCCTCCTCCATCCCCAGCATGGTGCTGTAGAACTGCGCGGTGGCGCGCACGTCACGCGCCTCGAGATTGACGTGGTGGATATGCCAGGACATGAGCGCCCTTTCGTGTTGTGCAGACCGTTACGTCAGCTTAGCGCAGGATCGCTCACCCGGGTAGATTGTGCAGGCTTCCTCTTGTAATTGCGGTGAAACCTGCGCATGTGGACAGGGCTACGTTACCACTATCGATCCACTGCTCCTGACTATCGGCGCTGTGCACCTTTCGATCTTGCACTGACTGACGCGACGAACGGGCTGCGCTGTTGCGGCCCGAAATACAGGAGACATGACGATGGCCAAAGGCACCGTCAAATGGTTCAACGCCGACAAAGGCTATGGCTTTATCCAGCCCGAAGAGGGTGGCGCGGACGTGTTCGTGCACATCTCGGCGGTTGAACGCGCCGGCCTGACCGGTCTGAAAGACAACCAGGCGATCAGCTACGAGCTGGAAACCGGCCGCAATGGCAAGACCTCGGCCGGCAACCTCGTTCTCGAGTAAGCCACCCGATATGAGATTTCGAAGGGGCGCCCGTTGTGGCGCCCTTTTTTATGTGGCCGGGCGGCCTCTGTACAGGAATGTCTAGACAGGGGTGAACAGAGTGCCTAGCGTCCCTGTCAGACCAAGGCTGGCAGAGGGATTCGGAGGCCATGAAAGATCAGTATCGCGTGGTGGTGATTGGCGGCGGCGTCGTCGGGTCATCGGTTCTGTACCACCTGGCCAAGATGGGCTGGACCGACGTGGTGATGCTGGAGCGCAGCGTGCTGACCGCCGGGTCCAGCTGGCACGCAGCGGGCGGCATTCACGCGCTGAACGCAGACCCGAACATGGCCGCGCTGCAGGCCTATACCATTGATCTGCTGTCCGAAATCGAAGAGGAGAGCGGCCAGAACATCGGCTTGCACATGACCGGCGGCCTGACGATGGCGGGCACGCCCGAGCGCTGGGAATGGCTGCAATCGGCCTACCGCGTGTTCCAGTCGATCGGGATCGAGGATTGCGAGCTGGTCACCCCCGAAGAGGCGCAAAGGCGCTGTCCGATCATGTCGACCGAGGGCCTTTTGGGCGGCATGTGGGCCGACCGCGAAGGCTATGTCGACACAACCGGCACGGTGCACGCCTACGCCGTGGCGGCCAAAAAGCGCGGAGCGGAATATTACGAGCACACCAAGGTCGAGGCGCTGAACCAGACGGCGGACGGCTGGGAGGTGGTGACCGACAAGGGCACGATCCGCTGCGAGCACGTGGTCAACGCCGCCGGTCTCTGGGCCAAGCAGGTGGGCCGGATGGCGGGGGTCGAGCTGCCCGTGTCGCCGCTGAAACACCACTACCTGATCTCGGACACGATCCCCGAGCTCGAACAGCTCGATTTCGAAGTGCCGATGACGGTGGACCTTGAGGGGTTCACATATCTGCGTCAGGACCAGAAGGGCGTTCTGCTGGGCATCTACGAGATCGAGCACGAGCACTGGGCCATGGACGGAGCGCCATGGAACTACGGGATGGAGCTGTTCCAGGAACAGACCGACCGGATCGAGAAAGAGCTGATCCTGGGGTTCGAGCGCTATCCGGCCTTGCAGGACGTGGGCGTCAAGACCTGGGTGAACGGCGCCTTCACCTTCTCGCCCGACGGCAACCCGCTGGTCGGCCCGGTGCCAGGCAAACGCGGCTATTGGAGCGCCTGCGCGGTGATGGCCGGGTTCCTGCAGGGTGGCGGCGTGGGCAAGAGCCTCGCCGAATGGATGATCGAGGGCGAGACCGAGGCAGATACATACTGCATGGACGTCGCCCGCTATGGCGATTTCGCGCAAAACAAACGGTATATCCGCGAGACAACAGGCCAGTTCTATTCGCGCCGTTTCGTGATGACCTATCCCAACGAACAATTGCCCGCAGGCCGCCCCCTGAAACGCGCGCCGGCCTATTCGGACATGGACGCGGCAGGCGCGGTCTGGGGCACGTCGTGGGACATGGAGGTGCCGCTGTATTTCGCGCCCAAGGGGTTCGAGGAGACGCCGACGCTGAAGCGGTCGAACGCGTTTGATATCGTCGCCGAAGAATGCAAGGCCACGCGCGAAGCCGTTGGTTTGCTGGACATTTCCGCCTTCAGCCGGTTCGAGGTGTCGGGCCCGAATGCCGAAAGCTGGCTGGATCAGATGATGGCGAGCAAGCTTCCCAAACCGGGCCGCGCCAAGCTGGCGCCGATGCTGGCCCCCAGCGGGCGGCTCAAGGGCGATCTGACGGTCATGAACTGGGGCGACGGCACGTTCTGGATCATGGGGTCGTATTACCTGCGCGCCTGGCACATGCGGTGGTTCAACGATCACCTGAAGGACGGCGTGCAAGTGCGCGATCTGGGGGAAGAAATCTGCGGTTTCTCCCTCTCGGGCCCGAACGCGCGCAAAGTGATCGAGGCGGTGGCCGAGACCGATGTGGACCTGCCCTTCATGGGGGTCACGCAGGCAGATATCGGCATGATCCGCGCCCGCGTCGCGCGGATGAGCGTGACCGGCGAGATGGGGTACGAGATCAACTGTCGCTATGGCGATCACATCACCCTGCGGCGGATGCTGCTGGAGGCTGGCGCCGATCACGGGATGCGCGAGATCGGGTTCAACGCCCTGCT
>JAHDCH010000270.1 GCA_020629995.1 Pseudaestuariivita sp.
CCGGTTTGGTTTGACGAAGACGGCAACCAGTATTGCGCTCCGACCGAAGCCGAAGCTCAGGCGCAAGCGCCGGGCAAAACGCTCACCCGCGACCCCGACGTCTTGGACACCTGGTTCTCCTCCGGTCTCTGGCCCATCGGCACGCTGGGCTGGCCCGAGGACACGGACGAGCTGAAAAAGTACTTCCCAACCTCGGTCCTCGTGACCGGGCAGGACATCCTGTTCTTCTGGGTCGCGCGGATGATGATGATGCAGCTGGCGGTCGTGGATCAGATTCCGTTCAACGACGTCTACCTGCACGGTCTTGTGCGCGACGCCAAGGGCAAGAAGATGTCCAAGACGATCGGCAATGTTGTCGATCCGCTGGAAGTCATCGACCAGTACGGCGCCGACGCGCTGCGGTTCTCGTCTGCGGCCATGGCGGCGCTGGGCGGGGTTCTCAAGATGGATCTCAAGCGGATCGAGGGCTATCGCAACTTTGGCACCAAGATCTGGAACACCGCCAAGCTGGCCGAGATGAACGGCGTGCTGGACGGAGCACCGCACACGCAGCCCGCCCCCACCCGGGCGGTCAACAAGTGGATCATCGGAGAGCTGGGCCGCGTGCGCGAGGCGGTGGACGAAGCGCTGGCCGCGTACCGGTTCAACGATGCGGCCAACGCGCTTTACGCCTTCTTCTGGGGCATGGTCTGCGACCGGTACAACGAATTTGCCAAGCCGCTGTTCAACGATCCCGAAGCACGGGCCGAAACGCAGGCAACCATGGGCTGGGTGCTGGACCAGTCGCTGATCCTGATGCACCCGATCATGCCCTTCATCACCGAAGAGCTGTGGGGCGTCACCGCCAAACGTGACACGATGTGCGTGCACGCAGAATGGCCCACCTATGGGGCCGAACTGGTGGATGCGGCGGCGGATGCTGAAATTTCGTGGGTGATTGCGGCGATTGACGGGATCCGGTCGGTGCGCGCGCAGATGAACGTGCCGGCCAGCGCAGTGCTGGACGTGCTGAGCCCCGATCTGGCCGGCGACCAGCGCGGATACTGGGACCGCAACGCGGCCCTGATCCAGCGCATGGCGCGGGTGAACGAGATCGAGGCGGTGGACGCGATGCCCAAGGGTGCGGTCACGGTCGCCCTGCCCTCGGCCACGCTGGGCCTGCCGCTGGCGGACGTGATCGACGTGGCCGCCGAGAAGGCCCGGCTGGAAAAATCGCTGGGCAAGCTGGCCAAGGAGCTGGGCGGCCTGCGCGGGCGGCTCAAAAACCCCAAGTTTGCCGATAGCGCGCCGCCCGAAGTGGTCGAAGAGACCAAGGCCAACCTCGCCCTGCGCGAGGAGGAAGAGGCGCAGCTGACTGCCGCGCTGGCGCGTCTGGCCGAAATGGCGTGACGATCCTGGGCCACACGCTGGGCTGGTATGACATCGTCGGCACGGCGGGCACCCTGATCGTGGTGGCCGCCTATTTCGGCACGCAGGCGCGGCTGATCAACTCGGACGATCTGGCCTTTCCGGTGGTCAACCTGATCGGGTCGCTGATGATTGGCCTGTCGCTGTGGTTCAACTTCAACCTTGCCTCGGCGCTGATGGAGGGGTTCTGGATCGCGATCAGCCTGTTTGGCATCTGGCAGGCGGTGCGGGCCCGCCGGACCTAGCCTGTCTGGGCCGGAGGCTGGCGGCGCGCGCCGGCACCGCGCGCCGCACGCGCCATGCGGAACGGCAGGGCGATGACCCAGAACAGCAGCGCAATCGCGCACAGGCCGATGAAAAAGCCGACCCCCGCAAACACCGCCCCTTCAAAGGTGAACGGCACGGCGGGTTTGTAATCGTCCCAGGCGCGGGCCGCGATTTCGGTATCGGTGAAACGCGCGGCCTCGGCCGCACGGGTAAAGGGCCCGGCATCACGCAAAGCGGCCAGATCTCCTTCGAGACGTCGGTGCCTGTCGATGGTGCGCACCATGGTTTCCGCGCGTTCGGCCCCGATGGCGCCGCCTTGGGCAAGATCCACCAAAGCCTGTTCGCGGCTGGCGCCGACATCGGCAGCGTCCGCGTCAAACTCGGCCACCACACGGCCCAATTCGTCCACCGCCCCCGCAAGGCGCTGGGCGTATTGCTGCGAGAATTCGGGGAATTGCGAAAGGCTGGCCGCCCCCGCCAATCCGCCCGCCAGAGTAAGAGCGCGTCCGATCATGGCCGGAACCGTGGCGCGGCGCGGCGAAGCGGTCAACCCGGCAGGCAAAAAGCCTCTGTGCAGGCGGCAATTTTCAACCTAGCATTGCAAACGCTATGACCTTTGCAATTTGAGTGACCAAACATGAAGAAAACCTTTGCGCCGATCCTTGCCCTGACCGCCGCCCTGTCGCTGCCCGCGATTGCCACCGCGCAAAACACCTGTGATCCCAACAACCTGGTCACCAAGATCAACGGCTACGCCCTGCCCGGCAAGGTCGAGGGGCTGCACGACGTGACCGTGATGTACAACGCGGCGTCGCGCCCGGGCTATCACCTGCGCGTGTCGCAAGGCACCCGAAAGGCGGGCACGCGCGTCGGCATTCACGTGCACAACTTTGGCGGCCATACCTGCGTGTTGTCGGGGGCGATCACGATCTTCATGGAAGGCTCGCCGCCGCAGCTCGCGCCGGCGGGCACATGTTACTACATGCCCAAGGACACGCATATGGCGGCCAGCAACCTGGGCACCGAGGACGCGGTGCTGATCGACACGTTCGAGCTGCCGAACGACGATTTCGAATTCATCACCATCGTCGAGGATTGCAACAAGTAACGGGCCGCCGCGCCATTTGGCCGGGGGCGCCGTGTTGCGCCCCCGAACAGGCTATCTGAGCAAGGCGTCGAAGCGCTGCTGCAAGTCGCGCAAGGCGGTTTCGTCCAGGCAATGTTTCACCGCGGCGACAGCGGTGCCAACGCCGACGCGGGTCAGCACGAGAGTGTTGATCTCGTAATCCGGCAGGCACAATGCGCCGGAATGCGAAAACACGATGTCGTCCCCCGCATGGCGGGCAAAGGTGCCAAGCCCGTAATAGGCAAAGGCCCCGTCCTGCGCCCAGATCAGCGCCCCGTGGGGCGCAGAGCGCGCGCCGTTGAACCAGTGGTGATGAAACCGCGCATATTCGGTGACCGGCATCGCCCACCCGGCCCAGCCAAGCGCATATCCAAACCGCGGCGACGCGGCACCAACCGCCCCCGCCGGGTCAAGCGCGATCCTGCGGCAGGTCTCTTCGACCGGGCCGGTCCGCGCGATCAGCTCGGCAATCAGGGCGTAGTTTTCGTTGTTGTACAGGAACTGGCCGCGCGTGCCCTGCTGGGTCTCGCGCACACGGGCACGGGCCGCGACAACCCGGTCAGGCAGCTTCAGCCGATAGGTCACAAGGCCCGGCACCCCCTGGGTGAGGTCCGGCGCGATCCCGCTGATGTGATACATCAGGTCACGCAGGGTGACGGTCATGCCGTCTGGAGTGGTGCCCCAGTCAAGGTTGGTTTGCTGTTCGATCTCGGCGGCGCAGACGGCCGTGATCGCCTTGGACAGGCTTGCCAGATCAACAGGATCCCCGGCACGCAGCCCGTGGTCAAAGCCGGTCACCGTGCCATCCCGGACCACCGCAAGTGCCGCCGCAGGACCGCCATTGTCCGCCAGCCACGCGCCGAAGGCTGCGTCGATTGGCTCGGCCATGGCTGCCCCGGCCCAGAGGATCAGGGCCACGGCACAGGCGCGCAGGCTCATGCCCGGCCGTAGATCTCGCGCACCCGGGCGATCGCGGCCTCGGGCGACATCTCTTCGCTGTCGCCGGTGCGGCGCGAGGTCAGCTCGACCACGCCGTTCTTGAGGCCCCGGGGCCCGACGGTGATCCGCCATGGCAGGCCGATCAGGTCCATGGTGGCGAACTTGCCGCCCGCGCGCTCTTCGCGGTCGTCATACAGCGGCTCGAGCCCCGCGGCGGTCAGCTGGGCATAAAGGCTCTCGCAGGCCGCGTCGGCATCGCCATCGCCCTGCTTGAGGTTCACGATCCCGCAATGGAACGGCGTGACGCCTTCGGGCCAGATGATGCCCTTGTCATCATGGCTGGCCTCGATGATCGCGCCCAG
>JAHDCH010000271.1 GCA_020629995.1 Pseudaestuariivita sp.
CGGGCGCGCTCGGGGCGCTGGGGGGCGGGAACAACCTTGTACTCGAACGATGTCATGCTGGGGCCTCTGGCTCGGACCTGGGCAGAGTACCAAAGCGCGCCCGACAAGGCCAAAGGCGATCCGTCACAACACTGTTTACGAATTGCAAACGGGGCGAGTTCAGGCCGGGTGTCTGACGCAGGATCAGGCGCGCGCGGGACGAGACCGGCGCAGCCTGACGGCCACGCCGATCGTCCCGATGGTGATCCACGACACCTGTATCAAAGCTGATGCCAGGTTCCACTCTGCCGTCAGACTCACCAACACGAGAGACGCAGCCAATACATTGGAGAGGGGATAGATCAGGCCGTGGCCATCGATCATCTCCAACTGCAGCGCGGCGAAGCTCGCCATGTACAAAATGAATCCGGCCACGCCGAGCCACTTGCACACAAGCGACAGGTCGAGACCCAAAGAAATGAGGTCAAACATCTTGATAAAATATGCGTTTCAATAGGTGTCAGACTGCCGTTTCAGCGGGGCGCAGCCATCCCCCAAATTGGGTAAAGTTAACTAATTTTGGTCACACATACCGCAGCACCAGCGCGAGAACGTCGCGCCAGTGCCGAAAGAACAAAAGCTGGCCGGCATCGTCGTACCGGCGAAAGTCGATCCAGGGCAGGGCGGCGGCGTATTCGTTGATGGTGTCGGGGTGCATCCCGGGATCCTGCATCCCGTTCAGCGCGTGATAAGGCATGCGCCCCTCGCTCCAGCGCAGCAGCTCTTGCAGGCCCGGCCCGTGTTCCCACAGCACCTGGCGGGTAAAGCCCTGATGCGCCGAATGGGTTTCGGACAGGCAGACTTCGGACCCGGTGACCAGAGCCTCGAACACCTGTTCGTCCTCGAACGTGGCGATGTCGGCGGGGCTGTCGCCAAAGACCGAATGCACAAAGGCGCGCTTGCCGCCACGGCGGGCAAGGTGGAACCCGGCCTTGACCAGAAACGGCAACAGATGCGGCGTATAGCGTGCGCCGGCCTGGATGAACCGGTGCCATTTGTGCATCCGTTCCACCTGTTCGGCGGTGGCGCAGGGAAAGGCGGCGGCGCACGCGATCAGCGCCGTGACCGTGCCCGGCGCGATCTGTTCAAGGCGCAGCGCCATCATGTGATCGCCCGCCTGCGAGATGACCGGCGCGCGGGTCACGCCTTCGGCCTCGAGCACCGCCAGCGCATCGCGCGCGGTCGCCTCGCCCAGGTCCATGCCGCGCGCGGCCGGGTCGCTGTGCCCGTATCCGCCGCGCACCGGGACGATGATCCGCAGGCCCAGCCGGGCGGCTTCGGCCTCGGCCTCGGCGGGCCAGCGGATGAACCCGAAATCCATGTGGAAATACAGCACCGGCGTGCCCTTGGGATCGCCCAGCACGATGTATTCTATGGACCGCCCCGCGCCATCGAAGATGCGCGCAAAGGTCTTGGGTTCGAGCTGCCCCATACCGGCGCTGACAACGCGCGGGCCGGGGCGGGCGTCTTCGGTGACGCCGGCGATGTCCATCATCGACAGGGCCAGGCGGATCAGCTCGACCTGGCTGCGGGTTTCGGTCTTGGCCAGGATCGCCTTGATCTGGGCGCGCACGGTTTCGATTGACCGCCCGCGCGCCTCGGCGATGTCCTTGACCGATCCGCATTCGACCAGCCGCCGGACCACGTCGGTTTCGGCGTTGGACAGATCGAAGGCGGCGCTCAGGATCTCGTCAAACCCTGTGGGCCAGCGCAGATCGGACGTCACCGCGACGATGATCGGAGCGCCATCGCGCAAGGTTTGCCTGCGCATGTGAAAGACGACAAACTGGCCTTCTTCGGCGCGGCGCACGCGAAAGACCGACGGTTCGGCGCCGGCTTCGCCCAGCATCCGCGCCACCTGCCGCGCCAGCGCGGCGCGATCGTCAGGCTCCAGCGGCAAAGCGCTGATCCCGGTGCCGATGGTCAGACCCAGCCCGCGCGCCGCGTTGTCGTTCAGCCCGGTGATGACCATGCGGTCGGAAATGACCAGCGCCGCGACATTGCCGAACTGCGACAGAAGGGTGTCGACCTCGCTCACCGGCTCGCGCGCGCCCATCCCGTCCAGCACCGCGTCGGCGCGTTCGAAATGGCCGATGATGCCCGGCTCGTCCAGAAGCAGCGTCGCGTCGTCCTCCTGCCGCAGGGGGGCGATCGTGCTTTCCCACTTGTCCAGCAGGTCTTCATAGCGGGACGGGTCCAGCGCCACGTCATAGACCCGCCCGATCAGATCATCGAGATCAGCGTCCTTTCGGCGGGTCATGCGTGTCATCGGGCGGTACCTGTCACTTGCGTTGCAAGCGAAGGTATCGTCCCGTGCAGAAAGGTCAAAGGCGGGTTTTCCCTGCCCTTGCCCTGCTGCCGGGGGCCGCTAGGCGGTCAGCCTTTCAGCTTGGCGGCGATGATCTGGTTGACCGCCTTGGGGTTGGCCTTGCCGCCGGTGGCCTTCATCACCTGACCGACGAACCAGCCCGCCAGCTTGGGATTTTCGCGGGCCTTTTCGACCTGCGCCGGGTTGGCGGCCATCACCTCTTCGACGGCCTTCTCGATCGCGCCGGTGTCGGTGACCTGCTTCATGCCGCGCGCTTCGGCGATCTGGGCCGGGTCTCCGCCTTCGGAATAGACGATCTCGAACAGGTCCTTGGCCATCTTGCCGTTGATCGTGTCCGCGGCCACCAGATCAATGACACCGCCCAGCTGGGCCGGGGTCATCGGGCTATCGGTGATGCCTTTTTCGTCTTTCTTGAGGCGGCCGAACAATTCGTTGATCACCCAGTTGGCGACCGTCTTGCCATCGCGGCCCTCGGCCACGGCAAGGAAGTAATCGGCGTTTTCTTTCTCGGCGGTCAGGACCGAGGCGTCATAATCGGTCAGACCCATCTCCATCAGCCGCGCCTTCAGCGCATCGGGCAGAACGGGCAGGGTGGCGGCGATGTCATCGACCCAGGCCTGTTCGATCTCGAGAGGCAGCAGATCGGGGTCGGGGAAGTAGCGGTAATCATGCGCCTCTTCCTTGGACCGCATCGAGCGTGTCTCGTTCTTGTCCGCGTCATAGAGGCGCGTTTCCTGATCAACCGTGCCGCCGCCCTCGACAATCGCGATCTGGCGGCGCGCCTCATAGTCGATGGCCATCTGGATGAACCGCATCGAGTTCATGTTCTTGATCTCGCAGCGCGTGCCCAGATGCGAAAAGTCGCCAGACTTTTCGTACAGCTCGTACTGCCCCGGGCGGCAGATCGACACGTTCACGTCCGCGCGCAGGTTGCCGTTTTGCATGTTGCCGTCGCAGGTGCCCAGATAGCGCAGGATCTGGCGCAGCTTGGTGACATAGGCGGCGGCCTCTTCCGGGCCGCGAATGTCGGGGCGCGAGACGATCTCCATCAGCGCAACGCCCGTGCGGTTGAGGTCCACAAAGGACATGTTCGGGTCCATGTCGTGGATCGACTTGCCCGCGTCCTGCTCGATGTGGATCCGCTCGATCCGCACCTTGCGCGCCACGCCTTCGCCCATCTCGACCAGCACTTCGCCTTCGCCCACGATCGGCTCGTACAGCTGGCTGATCTGATAGCCCTGCGGCAGGTCGGGGTAGAAGTAGTTCTTGCGGTCAAAGGCGGATTTGAGGTTGATCTCGGCCTTCAGCCCCAGCCCGGTGCGCACCGCCTGTTCGACGCAGAATTCGTTGATCACGGGCAGCATGCCGGGCATGGCCGCGTCCACAAAGGCAACGTTTGCGTTCGGCTCGGCGCCAAAGCGGGTCGAGGCGCCGGAAAACAGCTTGGCCTCGCTCGCGATCTGGGCGTGGACTTCCATCCCGATCACCAGTTCCCAATCGTGCTTGGCCCCGGCGATGACCTTGGGTTTGGGGGACTCGTAGGTGATGTCGAGCATGGCGCGTCCTTACGGCACAAGGGCAGATTGGGACGCGTTGTAGGTCAGCCCGTCAGGCTGGGCAAGATGCGAAGGCGCCGCGATCAGGGCGCAGGGGAATAGACGATGCCTTCGGGGTCAAAGCGCACGATCTGGCCTTCGGCCATCACATGGGCAAACACCTC
>JAHDCH010000272.1 GCA_020629995.1 Pseudaestuariivita sp.
AGGCTCGGCTGCTGATACTCGGGCAGGCCGCGCATGTGCGCACGGGTCGGCTCGTGGCTGAGGATCAGCGCGTCGGGCTGCCCGCCATGGACCAGCGCCATGGTCACGCCTGAATAGGACACGTGGAACAGGCTGCCCTGTCCCTCGATCATGTCCCAGTGATCTTCGTCATTGTCCGGCGTCAGCCACTCGACCGAGCCTGCCATGAAATCGGCGATCACCGCGTCCAGCGGCACGCCCGAGCCGGTGATCAGGATGCCCGTCTGGCCCGTCGCGCGGAAGGTCGACTTGAGCCCGCGCTTCTGCATCTCGGCATCCATGCACATCGCCGTGTACATCTTGCCCACCGAACAATCGGTGCCCACGGCCAGACAGCGCTTGCCCGTCCGTTTCTTGCCGTTGGCAATCGGATAGGCCACCGACGGCACGCGCACGTCATGCAGCGTGCGGCCATGCGCCGTGGCGGCGCGCACCAGGTCGGGATCGTCGCGCAGCAGGTTGTGCAGCCCCGAGGCCAGATCATAGCCCATCTCGAGCGCCGCGATCAGCACCTCTTTCCACGCCTCGCTGATGATGCCGCCACGGTTGGCCACACCGATCACCAGCGTTTTTGCACCCGCGTCCCAAGCCTCCTGCAGGGTCATGTCGGCGGCCCCCACGTCGGCCTTGCAGCCCTCCATCCGGTACTGGCCCACCACGTTTTCGGGGCGCCAGTCCTTGATGCCGATGGCCACCTTTGCGGCCAGCATGTCTGGCGCATCGCCGAGGAAAAGAAGGTAGGGTGTCTGGATCATGGCAGCCTCCAAGGGAATGAGTCGCGCGACTTTACCGCGGTGCCTTGCAGATGTTTTTGCAAATCCTACGACAAAGGAAACGCAGAGAAGAATTTTTCTGCGAAAATTCTTCATCCACGCGGTAAATATTCGAGTAATACATAATCAGACGCACGATACGCCCGCACTGAGCACACTTTTTCTGCGCCTGCGAAATAGCTGTTGCACTGCAGCACGCAATTTCATAACCCGGGATGCAACAGGCGCGACACTTTGTTGCGCGGCCATTTTGACATACTGGAGAGCCCATGTCCTTTCGCCTGCAGCCCCCCGCCCCGGCCCGCCTGAACCGTTGCCAGCTGTTCGGCCCCGGGTCGCGGCCGGCGATTTTCGAAAAGATGGCGGCGAGCGCGGCGGATGTGATCAACCTCGACCTCGAAGACAGCGTCGCACCCGATGACAAGGCCGAAGCGCGCAAGAACATCATCGCCGCCACGCACGACATCGACTGGGGCGACAAGACGCTGAGCGTGCGGATCAACGGGCTGGACACACCCTATTGGTACCGCGATGTGGTGGACCTGATCGAACAGGCCGGTGAGCGGCTCGATCAGATCATGATCCCCAAGGTGGGCTGCGCCGCCGACATCTATGCCGTCGACGCCGTGGTCACCGCCGCCGAGGCCGCGATGGGCCGCAAAAAGCAGATCAGCCTCGAGGTGATCATCGAAAGCGCCGCGGGCATCGCCCATGTCGAAGAGATCGCCGCCGCCTCGCCCCGCCTGCAGGCGATGAGCCTCGGGGCCGCCGATTTCGCCGCATCCATGGGCATGGCCACCACCGGGATCGGCGGGACGCAGGCCAATTACTACATGCTGCACGAGGGGCAAAAGCACTGGTCCGACCCCTGGCACTGGGCGCAGGCCGCAATCGTGGCCGCCTGCCGCACCCATGGCGTCTTGCCGGTCGATGGCCCATTCGGCGACTTCAGCGACGACGAGGGCTTCCGCGCGCAGGCGCTGCGCAGCGCAACGCTGGGCATGGTGGGCAAATGGGCGATCCACCCCAAGCAGGTGGCGCTGGCCAACGAGGTCTTTACCCCGTCCGATGAGGCCGTGACCGAAGCGCGCGAGATCCTCGCAGCCATGGAAGAGGCCAAGGCCAGCGGCGCAGGCGCCACGGTCTACAAGGGCCGGCTGGTCGACATTGCCTCGATCCGCCAGGCCGAGGTGATCGTGCGCCAGTCGGAGATGATCGGCGGCTAGACACCCCGCGGGCCGGCACAGAAAGTTCGTACGAACTTTCTGGCGGGCTTGCGGCCCGGGCCATCGCGGTCTTTGATGGAGGCGCAATGGAAGGGATGCGCCGATGACCGACTTTTTGATGCTGGCCTTTGTCTTTTTGATCGCGGGCGTTTGCGCCGTGCCGATTGCCACGCGGCTCGGGCTGGGGTCGGTTCTGGGCTACCTGATCGCGGGCATCGTGATCAGCCCGGTGCTGGCGCTGCTGAACGTCGACGTGATCGCCATCCAGCATTTTGCCGAATTCGGCGTGGTGATGATGCTGTTCCTCGTGGGGCTCGAGCTCGAGCCAAAGATGCTCTGGCAGATGCGGCACCGGTTGATGGGGCTGGGCGGAGGCCAGGTGGGGCTGACCACGCTGGCCGTGGCCGGGATCGCCATGGCCTTTGGTCTCAGCTGGCAGGTGGCGCTTGCCGTGGGCATGGTGCTGGCCCTGTCATCGACCGCGATCGTGCTGCAAACGCTGAATGAAAAGGGCCTGATGAAGTCGGACGGCGGGCAATCGTCGTTCTCGGTGCTGCTGACGCAGGACATTGCCGTCATTCCGATGCTCGCCTTTCTGCCGCTTTTGGCGATGCCCGGCTTCGTGGACCATGCGGGGATCGGCACAGAGGTGCTGATCGGAGCGGGCGAAGGGGGCGACCACAGCGCCCCGGCGATGAGCCTCGTGGATGGGCTGAACGGGTGGCAGACGACGCTGGTCACACTGGCAGCGATCGGCGTGGTGGTCGTGGGCGGAGCTTTTCTGACAACGCCGCTGTTCCGCTTTATCTCGGCCGCCAATCTGCGAGAGCTGTTCACCGCAACAGCGCTGATGATCGTGATCGGCATCGCCCTGCTCATGAGCCTTGTGGGCCTGTCCCCGGCGCTTGGCACCTTTCTGGCCGGCGTGGTGCTGGCCAACAGCGCCTACCGGCACGAGCTGGAGAGCGACATCGACCCGTTCCGCGGCCTGCTGCTGGGCCTGTTCTTCATGACCGTGGGGGCGGCGATCAACTTTGGCCTGCTGTTCAGCAATCTGGGCCTGATTATCGGACTGACGCTGGGGCTGATGGCGCTGAAGGCTGTCATTCTGCTGGTGCTGGCAAGGATCTTTGGTATCATTGGAGGCGACAAGTGGCTGTTTGCGCTGGGGCTGGCGCAGGCGGGAGAGTTTGGCTTTGTCCTGCTCAGCTTTACCGTCAGCGCGTCGGTCATCCCCGAGGCGCTGGCCGATCAGCTGCTGCTGGTCGTGGCGCTGTCGATGCTGCTGACGCCGGCGCTGTTCATCCTCTATGACCGGGTCATCGCGCCACGCTATGCGGGCGGCGAGGACCGCGAGATGGACGAGATCGACGAAGACAACCACATCATCATCGCAGGCGGCGGGCGCGTGGGCGGGCTGGTCAACCGGGTCGTACAGGCGGCGGGCCTGAGCGCGACGGTGATCGATTTCAACTCGGCCCGTCTGGCAGCGCTCGAGCGGTTCGGGGTCAAGCATTACTACGGCGACGCCACGCGCCCCGATCTGCTGCACGCGGCCGGGATCGACGAGGCCAAGGTGCTGGTCATCGCCATCGACGGGAGCGAACAGGTGACCGAGCTGGTGCATTACGTGCACGCCAACCACCCGCATGTGCACATGATCGCCCGCGCCTACGACCGCGACCACGTCTATGACCTGTGGGCCGCGGGCTGCCGCGACATCATCCGCGAGACCTATGACAGCACCATGCGCATGAGCCGCTCTCTGCTGGAAGCGCTGGGGCGCGACAGGGACACCGCCGAGCGGATGATCGGCACGTTCAACCAGATGGACGGGCAATCCATGCTGGCGATGGCCAGCGCGCACAGGCCCGGAGTGGCCCCGCATGAAAACGAGGAATATGTGGCCCGCGCCCGCAAGATGCTGGCCGAATGGGCGCCGGTTCTGCAGGCGCGGATGAAGGCGACCGACGAGGGCCGCGACCCTGATGATGCCGCGGCGGCGTTTGATTCAGGCGTTGATACCTCAGAAGTGGCGGGCGCGAAG
>JAHDCH010000273.1 GCA_020629995.1 Pseudaestuariivita sp.
CCGTGGGGTTGGTCAGGCGCGAATAGATGTATCCGACCTCTTGCAGGTTGAACAAAGCCGCCGCGTGTTCGGCATCACGGAACACATAGGCCGTGGTCTGGTAGATGGGCGTCTGGCGCGATCCGGTGGCCGGATCGGGGCGGCTTCCTGCGTGGATCTGCAGCGTGTCAAACCCGTAGGTGGGACCGTCGGTCATGGAGTGTCTCCGTCATCAATTCGTTCGAAAAACTGGGCTGGCGCAAAGCGTAGACGCAGGCCGCAAGGGCGGCAAGCCGGTATGCTATGGCATATTTTCTCAAATTGGTCTGTTGACTTTACCAATGCTGGGAAATACCCGTTCCGATAGGAAACACGCCGGCGCTGTTGTGCAGCGCCTGACCCGCCGTCACACAGGATCAAGCCATGACCCAAGCCCAAACGCGCGCCTCGCTCTCTATCTCTCCTTCGCTGGTGTCCTTCATCGAAGGGGCCGCTCTGCCCGGGACCGGTATCGACGCTGACGCCTTCTGGGCGGGTCTTGCGCAGCTGACCGAAACCTTTGGCCCACGTATCCGCGAAGCGCTGGACGCGCGTGAAACGATGCAGGCGCAGATTGACGCGTGGCACGCTGCCAACGCGGGCAAGGCAATGGATGCTGAGGCCTACACCACCTTTTTGCGCGAGATCGGCTATCTGCTGCCCGAAGGTGATGAGTTTTCCATCCGCACCGAAAATGTCGATCCCGAGATCGCCCATATTCCCGGACCGCAATTGGTGGTGCCGATCACCAATGCGCGCTTTGCGCTGAACGCGGCCAATGCGCGCTGGGGGTCGCTGTATGATGCGCTCTACGGGACGGATGCGCTGGGGGATCTGCCGCAGGGCAAAGGCTATGATGCCGCGCGTGGCGCCCGGGTGATCGGATGGGCCAAGAACTTCCTCGACAGCGCGGTGCCTCTGGCGTCTGGCAGCCATTCGGAGGCGACCGGCTATGCTGTGCAAAGCGGGGCCCTTGTGCCGGCGCTGGCCGATCCGGCCCAGCTGAAAGGCTGGTCCGAAGAGGATGGCGTGCTGCGCATCCTGCTCGAGAACAACGGCCTCAAGATCGAGCTGGTGGTCGATCCCGCGCACCATATCGGCAAGGACGATCCGGCGGCGCTGGCGGATGTGCGGCTGGAATCGGCCATGTCCTCGATCATGGATTGCGAAGACAGCGTGACCTCGGTCGATGCGGCCGAAAAGGTGCAGGCCTATACCAACTGGCTGGGCCTGATGCGCGGCGATCTGGCCGAGACGTTCGAAAAGGGCGGCAAGTCAATCACGCGCCGTCTGCATCAGGACGCGGCCTATCACGCGCCGGACGGAGGGCGTTTTACCGTCAAGGGCCGCGCGCTCATGCTGATCCGCAACGTGGGCCACCTGATGACCACGCCCGCCGTGCTGGACGCCGAAGGGCGCGAAATCTCGGAAGGGCTGCTGGATGCGCTCTGCACCGTGATGATCGCCATGCACGACCTGCAAAAGGACGCAGGGCTTCGCAATTCGGCCCATGGCTCGGTCTATGTGGTCAAACCCAAGATGCACGGCCCCGCCGAGGTGGCGCTGACCAATGACATGTTCGCTGCGGTCGAAGACATTCTTGGCCTGCCGCGCTTTACCGTCAAGCTGGGCATCATGGACGAAGAGCGGCGCACCTCGGCCAACCTCAAGGAATGCATCCGCGCTGCGGCCGACCGTGTGGCGTTCATCAACACCGGCTTTCTTGACCGCACGGGCGATGAGATCCACACCGGGATGGAAGCGGGCCCGATGCTGCCCAAAGGCGCGATGAAGGCCACGCCCTGGATCAACGCCTACGAGGATCGCAACGTCGACATCGGGCTGGCCTGCGGGCTCAAGGGCCGGGCTCAGATCGGCAAGGGCATGTGGGCGATCCCGGATCGCATGGCCGAAATGCTCGAAGCCAAGATCGGCCATCCCATGTCGGGGGCGTCCTGCGCCTGGGTGCCGTCTCCCACCGCCGCGACCCTGCATGCCACGCATTACCATCAGGTCGATGTGTCCGCGCGGCAAGACGAGCTGGCCCGTGGCGGCGCGCGCGGCACCCTCGAGGATCTTCTGACGCTGCCCCTGCTGGCGGGCCGCAACCTGTCCGTCGATGAAATCACCCGCGAGGTCGAGAACAACGTACAGGGCATCCTCGGCTATGTGGTGCGCTGGGTCGATCAGGGAGTTGGCTGCTCCAAAGTGCCCGACATCAACAATGTCGGCCTGATGGAGGACCGCGCGACCTGCCGCATCTCGTCTCAGGCTCTGGCCAACTGGCTGCACCATGAAGTTGTCGATGCCGAAACGGTCATGGCCGCGATGCGCAAGATGGCCTCGGTGGTCGATGACCAGAACGCCGGCGACCCGGCTTATGTGCCCATGGCACCGGGGTTCGACGGCTATGCCTTTCAGGCGGCCTGCGATCTGGTGTTCAAGGGCCGGCAACAGCCCTCGGGCTATACCGAACCTGTGCTCCACGCGCGCCGCCTTCAGCTCAAGGCTGCGACCACTGCGTAGGATGGGTGCTCGTCACCCATCTTCCCCCACCACAAGGATCCCGACATGACCGACATCACCCTGCGCAAGGCGCGCACGCTCATCCGCAAGACGCTCGACAAGGGTCGCGAGCTGGACCTCAAGCCGCTCTCGGTTGTCGTGCTTGACACCGGCGGTCACGTCAAAGCCTTCGAACGCGAAGACGGTGCCTCGCCCGGCCGTTTTTTGATTGCCGAGGGCAAGGCGTATGGCGCGGTGATGCTGGGCATGTCCGGCACCGCCCAGATGCAGCGGGCCGAGGCGCAGGCCTATTTCATGGCCGCCGCCAACGGCGCTTTTGGCGGCAAGGTGGTGCCAGTGCCGGGCGGCGTTCTTTTGCGCGACACCAAGGGCCGGCTGGTCGGCGCGGTGGGCGTGACAGGCGATACGTCGGACAACGACCTGATCGCGGCGCTTGCCGGCGCCGAAGCCGCGGGGCTGGTCGCCGAAGGCTGACCTCTTTGCCGTGATCGTGGGCAAAGGCCCACCTGTGCGGCATTGCACATGCCGCACCCCTTTACCCTTCCGAAACCATGCGTATGTTTAGACCCATTCTAAACCCGCAGGAGCACCCATGGCCCGTCCGGTCGTCGGCATCATCGGCAATTCCTACCTGATCAACGATCAGTACCCCGCCCATGCGGCGGGCGAGATGAACTGCGAGGCCGTCGCCGAAGTGTCCGGCTGCCAGCCGCTGATCATTCCGTCGGACCCTCGGTTCGTCCAGGTGCCCGAGCTTCTGGAACTGTGCGACGGGTTCGTGTTCACCGGGGGGCGCCCCAACGTGCACCCCGAAGAATACGGCCACGCGGAAACCGACGCGCATGGCGAATTCGACCGCGCGCGCGACCGTGTCGCGCTGCCGCTGATCCGTGCCCTTGTCGAACGGGGCCAGCCGCTTCTTGCCATCTGCCGCGGCTTTCAAGAGGTCAACGTCGCCATGGGCGGCACGCTGCACCCTGAAATCCGCGATCTGCCCGGCCGGATGAACCATCGCATGCCGCCCGACGGCACGCTTGAGGAAAAGTTCGCCCTGCGCCACCCCGTGACCTTCACGCCCGGCGGGCCGTTCCACCGGCTGATGGGCGCCACCGAAGTGCAGACCAACACGCTGCACGGGCAGGGGATCGAAACGCCGGGCCCCCGTGTGGTGATCGACGGGCGCGCGCCCGATGGGACGCCCGAGGCAACCTATATTGACGGCGCGCCGGGCTTCAGCCTCTCTGTGCAATGGCACCCCGAATACCGCGCCGCGGACGATCCGGTTTCGCGCCCGCTGTTCGCAGCCTTCGGCGATGCTGTGCGTGACTGGTCGGACGCCAGGAAAGGGCAGGGCAGGCGGTTGAAAACCGCCTGAAGGTAGATGCCCGATTTTTCTTGATTATTGGAGTGTCACTGGACGCCACGGGGTCTGGTACGTGACGAGGGAAGTCTTGGGCCCCATGGCATCCACTGTGGCTTGATGGTCACCATTTGCTTTTCAATTGTGGCAACAATAAGGCAATTGATGC
>JAHDCH010000274.1 GCA_020629995.1 Pseudaestuariivita sp.
TGCATGTAATGCACCCCCGACGGACAGGTCGACATGCAGGCAAGGCAGCTGAGGCACCGGTCCACATGCTTGACCGTCTTTTCATCTGGCTTGCGGCCCTGCTCCAGCATGTCCTTGATCAGGTAGATGCGCCCGCGGGGGCTGTCCAGCTCGTCTCCCAGCACCTGATAGGTGGGGCAGGTCGCCGTGCAGAACCCACAATGGACGCAGGTCCGCAGCACCTCGTTCGACCGCTGCGTCGCGGGGTCTTTCAGCTGCTCTGGCGTGAATGTCGTCTGCATGTCCTACCCCATCAGCCCCGTGTTCAGAATACCGCGCGGATCGAACTTTGCGCGCAAACCCGCCTCCAGCCGTGCCACACCCGGCTCGCTGGGATGAAAGGCCGGGGTTTCGCTCTTGCCGCGCACCCTTGTTGCGTGCCCCGGCACCGTCATGTCTACGCGCAGGTCCAGCCCCATCGGGCAGCGCACCCACACAAGGCCGCCGCCCCAGTCCAGCAAGCCAACCTCGAACTCCTCGCCCAGCCTCTTCACCAGCTCCGGCGCATCCGATGGCTTGACCGACACGCGCCAGATGTCGCCCGGCCCTTCCTGCAACGGCGCCACGTCGCGCACCCAGGCCCAGCCTTTCTGCACCTTGGCCGGATCGTCTTCGATCCTTGCGGCCTGGCCCACCAATTCGGCCAGCCTGGTCGCGCGATACCGCGCCTGCTCCTCGAACCCTTCAACCCGCAGCATGGTGACCGGATGCCCGTCCACCCCTTTGGGCGCATGTGCCGCGCCCGTCACCTCAAAAGGCGAGCCAAGCGCCTTGCTCATCACCTCAACCGCTTCGGCCACATTCAGCCCGTCGATCAACACACAGGCGCTGGCCTTGGGCGCCGGCAACACCTTGAGCGACACTTCAGTCAGCACCCCCAGCGTCCCGTGCGACCCGCACATCAGCTTGACCAGATCATAGCCGGTCACGTTCTTCATCACGCGGCCGCCGTTCTTGATGACCTCTCCGCTGCCATCCACAAACCTGACGCCCAGCGCAAAATCCCTTGCCGCGCCCGCCTGGATCCGCCTCGGCCCGCTGGCATTCGCAGCAATCACACCGCCAATGGTCGACGCGCCCCAGCCCTCGGCCTTCGGCTCCGACCCACCCAGCAAACCGCTCATGTCGGGCGGCTCGAACGCCAGCGCCTGCCCCTCTTGGGCCAACGCCGCCTCCACCTCGGCCAAGGGCGTGCCCGCGCCCGCCACCAACGTCAGCGCGCCCGGCTCGTACAGGCTGATCCCGCTCAGACCCGTGGTCCTCAGCACCTGCCCGGCTGCCTCCCCCACCTTTCGGGTGCCGCCTCCGTATATGCTCAGCGGCCCTTCGGCCCCGCGCACGATCTCGGCCAGCTCGGCCTCTGTCTCAGGTCGCAACATGGGTCATCTTCTTCTGGCTAAAAATATCCTGGGGGGCGAGGGGGCAACGCCCCCCTACCCGGCCCGCCGTTCTTCGCTGACGTCCAGCGGAAAGACCTTCGCCGGGTTCAACAGCCATTTGGGGTCAAACACGTCCTTCACCCGCATCTGCGCCTCCAGATCGGCGGGGGCAAACTGATCGCTCATCAAATCTCGCTTTTCCACGCCCACCCCGTGCTCTCCGGTCAGGCAGCCACCCACCTCGACACACAGGCGCAGGATGTCCGCGCCAAAGGCCTCGCACAGCTCAAGGTCCCCGGGCTTGTTCGCATCGAACAGGATCAACGGGTGCATGTTCCCGTCGCCCGCGTGAAAAACATTGGCCACGTCCAGCCCGTACTCCGCGCTCATCTGCTTGATCCTGCGCAACACTTCGGGCAGCGCGCTGACCGGGATCGTGCCATCGAGGCACATGTAGTCGTTGATCTGCCCCATCGCGCCAAAGGCGCTCTTGCGGCCCAGCCAGATGCGCCCGGCCTCGTCGGCATCTTTGGCCTCGCGCATCTCGACCGGATTGTGCCGGGCCGCGATGTCCATGATCTGCGCCAGCTGCGCGTCGATCTCCATGTCCGAGCCTTCGACCTCGACGATCAGCAAAGCCTCGCACATCGGGTAGCCCGCCTTGGCAAAGGCCTCGCAGGCCTCGATACAGGGCCGGTCCATGAATTCGATGGCCACGGGCAGGATGCCGCTCTTGATGATGTCGGACACGCATGCGCCCGCCACCTCATTGGAGTTGAACGCCATCAGAACGGGCCGCGCGCCTTCGGGCTTGGGCAGGATGCGCAACGTCGCCTCGGTCACGACGCCAAGCTGCCCCTCGGACCCGCAGATCACACCCAGCAGGTCCAGCCCCGCCGGATCCAGATGCGCGCCGCCGATCTCGATCACCTCGCCCTCCATCGTCACCATCGTGACGCCCAGCAGGTTGTTCGTGGTGACCCCGTATTTCAGGCAATGCGCCCCGCCCGAGTTCATCGCGATATTGCCCGCGATCGCGCAGGCCAGCTGTGACGACGGGTCTGGCGCGTAGAAAAAGCCGTCTTCCTCGACCGCGCCTGTCACGCTCAGGTTGGTGCGGCCCGTCTGCACCCGGATCATCCGGTCGGCATAATTCGTCTCCAGCACGTCATTCATCCGCGCCACGCCCAGAATCACGCTGTCGGCGGTGGGCAGCGCGCCGCCCGCCAGCGACGTGCCCGACCCGCGCGGCACCACGGGCACGCCCATCCGGTGGCACACCTTCATCACTGCGGCGACCTCCTCGGTCGAGGCCGGCAGACCAGCGGCCAGCGGGGGGCATTTGTACGCGGTCAGCCCGTCGCATTCATAGGCTTTGGTCTCGAACGCGTCATGGATCACGGCGTCCTTGGGCAACACCTCCTGAAGCGCGGCGACAATAGCCGCCTTGCGGTCCAGGACCATCGCGTCGGGCTTGGGCATCTGCATGGGCGTTCCTCCGAATTGGTAAAACAATATAACCAATTTCTCAGATTGTCCAGCGGCGGCGGACACGGCACAACCACAGCCATGACACTGACCGATATCTCTGACCTCTTCTCGCTTCTGGATGCTGTCGCCCTGGCACTGCTTGTTGCCGCCTGGTGGGGCATTGGCTGGCTGGTCGAACGCGAGGGCACCGCGCGGCCTTCGGTATCGGTCCTGATGGACGGTTACCGGCGCGAGTGGATGGTGCAGCTGGTCACCCGCGATCCGCGCATCTTTGACGCACAGATCATCACCAACCTGCGGCAGGGCTCGGCCTTCTTCGGCTCGGCCACCATGCTGGCCCTTGGCGGCGGGCTGGCGCTGATGGGGAATGTCGAGCTGATCGCCGGCATCGCGCGCGATCTGGCGCTGACCGAAGCGCCTCGCGCCTTCTGGCAGGTCAAGGTGCTGACCGGGCTGATCCTGCTGGGCCATGCCTTCCTGCGCTTTGTCTGGTCCAACCGTCTGTTCGGCTATGCCGCGGTGATGATGGCCGCCGTGCCCAATGACACGGGCGATCCCACCGTGCCTGCCCGCCGGCACAAGTCAGCCGAGCTGACCATCTCGGCCTCGCGGGCCTTCAACCAGGGCCTGCGGTCGGTCTACTTTTCTCTGGCCAGCGCGGCCTGGTTGGCCGGGGCAGCGCCCCTGATGCTCGCCACGGCGTTCACCGTCTGGGTCGTGTGGCGGCGCGAATATGGCTCCAACTCGCGCCGCGTCCTGATCCAGCCCGACGCCCCGACCAAGGACACATGATCGTGAGGGGGCTACCCGGGTGCGGGCCGCTGCCCTAGTGTTTGCCCCATGACACAGACCCGCTCTGCCCTGACCCGATTCGCCCTTGCCCTGGCTCTTTGCGCGCCGGCCACCCTGGCCCTGGCCGACGAGCCTGTGATCAAAAAGGTCACGGCGACCAAGGTTGGCATGGGCTGGCGGTTCGAGGTCACGATCCTGCACCCCGACACCGGCTGGGACGATTACGCCGACGGATGGGAAGTGCTCGATTCCGATGGCAACCGCCTCGGCTACCGCGAGCTGTTGCACCCGCATGTCAACGAACAGCCTTTCACCCGGTCGCTGTCCGGCGTGGTGGTGCCCGATGGCGTGCGCGAGGTGTTCATCC
>JAHDCH010000275.1:0-2437 GCA_020629995.1 Pseudaestuariivita sp.
ATCAGCCAAATCGACGTGCCGGGGGGCGGCCCGTCGATGCGCGGCGGCCCAAGGGCCTTGGTTCCGCGCTATGCGCCTCAAACTGACGGAAGAGGCAAGCACCCTGTCAGGCCCGCAGGCAGCACCAGCCGCGCGCCTGCCGCATAAAGATCCCCGCCCAGCCCCGGCGCGTCCGAGCGGATGGTGACCCAGAACGGCCCCTGCCCCACCACCGCCGCGCCATCGGGCAGCGCGGCATAGAACCCTGCGCGCGGAAAGAACGCCCAGGCCCCCGGCGCGGCGTCCGACACCAGCGTGACCGAGGCCAGCACCGCAACCCAGCCAATGAAAACGGCAAACAGGGTCAACACGGTGCGCCTAGTAGTGGTGCGCCTAGTAGTCATGAATATGCTCGATGGTCAGACCTGCCGCTTCGGCACCGCGCAAGGCCTCGGCCAGATCGGCCACAGGCAGCAGGATCAGGTGGCGCATGTCGCCATAACCCTGCCGCTTCATGCTGGTCAGCGCATTGTCAAAGGGGCCATCCGACAGCGCGGTGAACATGATCTGATCGTTGCCTGCGATCTCGGCAAACTCGGCGCCCTGCCCGGCCATCTGCATCAGAATTCCGGTCAACTCGCGATAGCGCGGAGTTTCTATTTCGGTCCCCTTGGGGCCGGTGGTGATTGCCTGAATGTCGCCCATGCTTTCCAGCTGCGCCACGGGCAGGCCCGTCACCACCATCCGCAGCCGCAGCGCATCGGCGCCCACTGCGCCCACCGCTGCCTCAATGGCTTTGGCATAGGCCGCCTTGGCCCGGTATTCGAGGCCCAGCGCCAGCGCGCGTTCGTTGTCGCGCAGGTCTCCGGTGCCGGCTTCGGTCAGGGCGGCGGCATCGCCGCTGAAATCCCACCGATACCACGGCACCTGCTGCAGGAACGTGGCATAGCCCCGGGCCTGTTGCGCCGACACATCGTCAAGCACGGCGCGCTCGGGTCCGCGCAGCCACGCCGCCAGACGACCCAGCGTTTCCTCGTAGGCGGCCTTGGCCAAAAGCTCGGCGGTAAAGCTGACGCCGATCACGTAGACCATCTGTTTTGTGCCGCCATCGACGGGGCCAAGGGTGCTGGCCTCTTTGCTCAGCGCGCAGAGCGACGACCAGAACCCGGCGATGGAGGGCAGGTAGGCGTAATCGTGGGGGTCCACCTCGGCGATGACCTGCGCGTAATCGTCATAGGCATGCACGATGTGCCATTCGGGATAGGTCAGCAGGGTGCGCGCCTCGGGCCGGTGATGCTGGGCGTCGACGATGGCTTCATAAGCCACCGGGGTGCCATCGCCCCGGCAGGCCAGCTCGGTATAGGCCACCGGCGCAAGCAGCAGCAAAACCAGCACCAGCAGCGCCAGCAGCCCGCGCCGCAGCATCCGCCACAGCCACCTCATTTGCGGCCCGCCAGCAGGCCCGACGCCAGGGCCATCCCGCCCAAGCCAAGATGCGGCAGGTTGGCGAGGATCTTGAACCCAAAGGGCAGGTCCAGCACCCCGTTGTTGAAGATCCCAAGGTCCAGATACCCCGACCCCGTCGCCAGCCCCAGCGCCCCGTCGCCCAGGTACAGCGCGCCAAACAGCAGGCAGAAGGTGCGCGCCGCCGCCCGGCTGGTCAGCCCCGCGATCAGCGCCCAAACGGCGGAGGCCGCGTGCAGCGCGTCGTCGTAGATGTCGAGCGCAAAGATGCCGAACGCCAGCCCATCCTCATCGGTCAGCCCGGGGATGTAGTTCAGCGACGCCGCGCCCATCAGCGCCACGAAAAAGCCCAGACAGATCTTTTGCAAACCGCTCATCACATATTCTCCAGATACCGGGTCCAGAAGGGTGTTCGGAACACGCCCTCCGGGTCAACTTGGCGTTTGAACGCCGCGAATTCGGCCGCGCGCGGATAGCCTTTGGCGAATTGTTCGGCGCTCGCGTGCGGGCGGTAGGGCAGGTAGTAGCTGCCGCCGATCGCATGCACCCGGTCGATCAGTTCGGCGGTCATGCGGGCCATGTCGGCCTCGGACCGCTGCGTCATCTCCTGGCTGAACAGCATCACGCAGGCGATGCGCGGGCGCGGGGCGTAGGACAGAAGGCTTTCGGCGTCGGTATCGACATAGCGCAGGGTGATGTTGAGCATCTCCTGATAGCTCGCCGGGATCACCTCGCGGCAGGCGGTCAGAAACTCGGGGAAGCGGTCCACATCCACAAAATATTCGTGCAGGATATCTGTGCGGGTCGGGTCGCGGTCATCCAGCGTTACGACCGGCTCGTTGATCAGCATGTTGCGCGTGGTCTCGCCCCCGCCCACCGCCGGGCCAAGGTCAGTCTCGAACCACCAGCGGCGGCGCTTGACCCATTCGTTGCCCAGCTGCGCGCGGAAGATGTGCCGCGCCACATGGCTCAGCCAGCCGGATCCCTCGACCGG
>JAHDCH010000275.1:2537-4046 GCA_020629995.1 Pseudaestuariivita sp.
GTGCGCGAGGCGGTGACCAGCTCACCATCGGCCAGCACCATGTCGACGCTGCGCACGGTTGCGCCCATGGGGCCGTGGGTGACGGGCCAACCGTGGGCGTTGACGCTGTAGGTGGCGGCGACGCCGAAATCGTTGTTGGATTGCATGACCTTGGGCGAGCGGCCCAGCGGATCAAGCGCGGCGATCACCTGTGACCAGCGCGCGCCGGCATGGGCGCGGTAGACGCCCGTGGCGCTGTCCAGCTCGACGCTGCCGTTGTCAAAGGTCACGGCGGTGCCGTTTTCGGGGATCGCATGCGCGCCCATCGAATGGCGGGCAGCTCCGATGTTGAACGGGCGGCCTTCAGTGCGGGCCTCGGCAATCTCCTTGCGCACGGCATCGACAACGGCGCCGGGGCCTTCGGGCATGATGATGTGCTTGTACACCGGCGTGGGGCTAAGAAGGCTTGCGTCGTTCAGCGTGCCTTCGGCGGCGGCCTGCGCCAGCCGCGTGCCGTCCAGCGATGGCAGCTCGGCTCCGAACCGGCGGGCGGCAATCGCGCCCAGGGCTGCGCCGCTGCCAAACAGAACAGCCCGCCTTGTCAACACTCTCATCCCCGGCCCTCCCAAAACTTGAACCACGTTCACACTACCACAGCCATCCGGGAACGGAGGGGCAGGAATTCCTTACCGTGACCTTGCGTCATTGCTCCTTTTTGCGCCAGCGCCTAGGCTGAGGACATGCGCACGATCCTGACCTTTGGCGACAGCAACACCCATGGCTCCCGGCCCACTCCGCCCGATGGGCGCAGCGCGGGGCGGTACGGGCCGGCCAAACGCTGGCCCACCGTGATGGCCGCCGATCTGGCGGGCGACTGGCACCTGATCGAAGAAGGCCTGCCCGGGCGCACCACCTGCCACGAAGACCCGGGCATGCCGGCCAACATGGACGGCCACGCGGGGCTGCTGATGGCCTTCAAAAGCCATGCGCCGGTCGATGTTCTGACCATCATGCTGGGCACCAACGATCTGAAAACCCGCTTTGGCGCCACCCCGTTCAGCATCGCGGCCGGGATCGCGGGGCTGCTGGATCTGGCGCTGTCGCCCGAGATCGCCGAGGCGAACCCGGGGATGCGCATCCTGCTGATCTGCCCGCCGCCGGTGCAAGAGCTGGGCATTTTTGCCGGTCAGTTCATCGGCGCTGCCGGAACGTCGCAAGAGCTGGCCGATCTGTATGCCGCGCTGGCGGATGCCCGCGGCGTGGGCTTTCTGGATGCCGGAAGTGTCATGAAAGTCAGTGACATAGACGGCATTCACTTTGACCCTGACGGGCACCGCGCGCTGGGCCGCGCCGTTGCGCTGAAGGTCGCCGAACTCGGCTGAGCGCCGGAAAACTTTGGAACTTCGCCCTGCGTCACCCGGTTGAGAGTGCAAGACAGGCGCATCGCTGCGCCGCATCTGAAACAACCAAAGGAGACCTACCATGCTTGGCTGGGCAGTTACCTTTTTGATCATCGCACTCATCGCCGCC
>JAHDCH010000276.1 GCA_020629995.1 Pseudaestuariivita sp.
TATCTGCGCTTTCCCCTCGGCCATCTGCCCAGCAAGGACGCGACCCGGGAGCTGGCGCAGCGGTATGGATTGCCGGTGGCGGACAAGCCCGACAGCCAGGACATCTGCTTTGTGCCTGATGGCGACTACGCCAAGGTGATCGAAAAGCTGCGCCCCGGAGCCGCGGAACCCGGCGAGATTGTCGACCAAGAAGGCCGGGTGCTGGGGCGGCACGAAGGCGTGATCCACTACACGATCGGCCAGCGCAGGGGGCTGGGGATCGGAGGGCTGGATCAGCCGCTGTACGTGGTAAAGCTGGATGTGGATGCGGGCCAGGTGATCGTGGGGCCCAAGGAGATGCTGGCCACGCGGACCATCCCGGTGCGAGAGGTCAACTGGCTGGGCACGGGCCCGTTCGAGGCAGAGCCCGAGCGGGAGATCGCGGTCAAGGTGCGCTCGACCCGCCCCCCTGCCCCGGCGATCCTGCGCGCCAGGGCCGGCGGCCATGCAGAGGTCGAACTGTTGTCGCCTGAACAGGGCGTGTCGCCCGGGCAGGCTTGTGTGTTCTATGATCCGGGCAGCAGCCGCGTTCTGGGCGGCGGCTGGATCTGGCGCGGCTGAGAGCCGGGCAAAAGGGATGGGTGGCGAGCACCCATCCTACGCAAGTGGCAAGCGAACCGCGGAAGGCGTCAGGGCGCTGAGGCGCAGGGGCGCCGGCGGTTTCGGGCACAGTCTTGCCCGGCAGGCGCAGACACAGACGCCGACGCAGGCGACGGCACATAGGCCGACAGGGCCCGCGCCAAAGCATCCGCATCGGCCCGGGAGGCGAGGAACAGGTTGGGCGGGAACCTCGTCCCATCTGCCCCCTCCCAGGTCATGGCAAAGCTCTGGCGGAACACATCCCCAAGCAGCGCGTCACGATAATCGACGATCAGCCAGAACAGGTGCGGCGGCATATCGGCGCGCACGCGGGCGGGCAGGAACCACGGAAACGGCTGGCCGGGTGACAGCTCGCCGCTGCCCTCGTGCCGCGCGAGATAAAGCAGCGCGTCCCGCGGCAAGGCACCATCGGCCTGCATGATGCGCGCGCTTGGCGCAGCCACAAGCGTATAGGTGACAAGATCGGCAGGCCGCCCCCCGGCATTCTCGAGCCTCAGATTGAGGATCAACCCATCGTCACGCTGCTGGAACTTTGGATCGATGATCACGAAATAGGGCCGTTCGGCCTCGATTTCCGTCTGCCGTATCTGCGCCGATTGCTGGATCGTGAGAAACGCGGCGATGGCCGAGGCAACGGCGGCGATGGCCGACACAACGCCCCACAGCTGCGGGTTTCGCCACATGGGGGCCTCACCGGGCATGACAGAGGTTCATGCGCCCCGACGCCGGACGCGGGCGCGACGGTGCAACCGGTCCGACCTGTCCGACCGGGCAGACAGGACAGACCGGCGTAGACCCGGCCAGCCCGCGCGGCGCGGCGGTGCCGAATGCGTAGGATGGGTGCTTGTCACCCATCTTTGGCCTGAATGTCGGAGCTGACGTGGATCAGGGTCGGGCCGTCCGCCGAAAACGCCCGGGTCACGGCCTCTGCCATCTCGGCCAGTGTCGCGGGTTTGGCCGCATATGCGCCCCAGGCCCGAGCGAGAGCGCAGAAATCGGGGTTGCGCAGGGTCACGGCGTTGGGCGCGATCTGGGCGCGCACCATGCTGTCCTCGATCTCTTTGAGCTTGTCGTTGTCCCACACGAAGATCGGCAGCGGCAGGCCCAGCTCGACCGCCGCGCCCAGCTCTTGAATAGTGTATTGCAGCCCGTAGTCGCCCGCGATGGCCAGCGTGGGCTGGCCGCGCCGCGCCACGGCCCCGCCGATCGCCGCCGGCAGGGCATAGCCCAGCGTGCCAAAGCCCGTCGGGTGGTGCCAGTGGCCGGGGCGGTCCATGTCCCAGGCCTCTTTCGCGGTATAGGCAAACTGGGTCATGTCGGAATAGATCATGCAGCCTTCGGGCAGCGCGGCGCGCAGGGCGTCGGCGACCCTCAGGATGCCCGGACGCTCGGCCTCGACCTCGGCGCGCCAGCCTGCGCGGCGCTGCGCCACGGCCTTTGGCTCCCAGGCCGAGCCATCCTTGCCCACGCCCGCATTCAGCAGGTCCCACAGGAAGGCATCGGCGTCCGAATGCACCGGCATGTCGGCGCGGTGGCGGTCGGACAGCACCTCGGGGTCGATGTCGACCCGCACAAGAGGCGCCGTATGACCCAGAGCGTCGCGCCACAGATCGCCCTCGGACAGCTCGGTCCCGAGCGCGAGCACCAGATCGGCCTCGGCGATCACCTCGGCGCTGGAGGGGCGGGCCAGCATCGATCCAAAGGACAGGGGCGCATCGGCGTCAACCAGCCCGCGCCCGGCATAGGTGGTGAAGGACGCAGCATGGGTGGCGTGCAGCACAGCGCGCACCGCCCCGGCATCGCGCACCCCGCCGCCGAAGATGAACAGCGGCTTTTTGGCAGCCCCCAGCGCCGCGAGCACCGGCCCAAGGTCAGCCGCACGCAAAGGCGCGCGCGCGGCGCTCACGGGCGCGGGTGCAGGCGGGGCAATCGCCTCGAGCTGGGCGATGGGCACCGTCAGCGCCTTGGGGCGCGGGCGGCGGGCGGTAAATTCGGCAAAGGCCCGGTCGATCAGCGCATAGGCCGCAGGGGCGCTGCGGGCAGTTTCGGACCAGTCGCAGACTGTGCGCGCGGCGCCTTCCTGATCCAGCATCTGGTGCAGCTGGCCCCGGGTGGCCGAGGTTTCATCCAGACAGGACGAGATCAGCAGCACAGGCACGCTGTCCGAATAGGCCTGCCCCAGAGGCGTCATGGCATTGCACAGCCCCGGCCCGGTGATCACATAGGCCACGCCCGGAGTGCCGCTGGCACGCGCATAGCCGTCGGCCATGAAGGCGGCCCCCTGTTCGTGGCGCGCGAGGACATGGGTGATCCCGGCCTCTTCGATGCCGCGGTACATTTCCTGATTGTGCACGCCCGGGATGCCAAAGATCACATCGACGCCGCGCGCCTTGAGCATGTGCGAAATCTGGGCGCCGAGGGGGCGGTGGGTGGTCATGTCAGGCTCTCCAGAAGCGGATGGTGAATAGGACAAAGACGGCCATCAGCTCGAGCCGCCCGATGAGCATGCCGACGATCAGGATGACCTTTTCGGTGTCGCCCAGCCCGGCAAAGTTGCCCGCGGGCCCGATCTGATCGCCAAGGCCGGGGCCGATGTTGCTGAGCGCGGTGGCGGCGCCGGACACGGATGTCACGATGTCCTGCCCCGTCAGCCCCAGAGCCACGGCCAGCACGCCCATGGTCACGAAATACAGGACGAAAAAGCCCATGACCGAGTTCAGAACGTCTTCGTCCACGGGGCGGCCGTTGTATTTGGGCGTGAACACGCCGTGCGGAGCAAGGATCCGGCGCACCTGAGCGCGGATCGAGGCAAAGAGCAGCTGGTAGCGGAACACCTTGACCGAGCAGGAGGTTGACCCCGCGCAGCCGCCGATCAGCCCGGTGAAGAAGATCACCGCCACCACAAACGGCCCCCAGGTCTGATAATCGACCGAGGAATACCCGGTGCCGGTGATGATCGAGGTGGTGTTGAACAGGGATTCGCGAAAGCCCTGTTCGGTCACTTCGCCAAAGGTCGCCATGTTCGCGCCGAACAGAAGGCAGGTGACGATGCCGACGATGATCAGGAACACCCGCACCTGGCTGTCCGCAAACAGGGGGCGGTAGCTGCCGGCAGTGATCTGGACAAAGCGCACGTAAGGCAGGGCCGAGGCGATCATGAAGATCACCGCCACATACTCGGCCGCCCCCGCATAAGCGCCAAACGAGGCGTCCGAATTGGCAAACCCGCCGGTCGAGAGCGTCGTCATGGCGTGCACGGTGGCGTCAAAGGCGCTCATCCCGCAGCCCAGGTAGGCGATGGCGCAGGCCAGCGTCAGCGTCACGTAGACGGTTGAGATGCGGGCCGAGATTTCGGTCGCGCGGGGCAGGATCTTGCCAAAGGTGTCAAAGGCTTCGGAGCGGAACA
>JAHDCH010000277.1:0-3307 GCA_020629995.1 Pseudaestuariivita sp.
CCGGGCCATGCCGACCACGCCGCGCTCGAACGGGATGGTCGAGAATTCGGCAAACAGATCATCGTAGGACGACCCGCCGGTGCCCGCCGCCTGAAGCTGGCCACCTACCTTGCCGTTGGCGCCATCGCCCGTCTGGGCCATGAACCCGTCGATCACGCGGTGAAAGTAGACATCATCGTAAAACCCTTCGGACGCCAGCGTGGTGATCCGCTCAACGTGATTGGGTGCGGTCTCTTCCAACAGGTCGATCTTGATCACGCCCGAGGTATGTGCGCCCTCGACCGTGATCTCGATCCCGCCAGCCAGCGCTGGCGACGCGGCCAACGCGGTGATCAGAGCTGCCTCACGCCACATCGGCGGCCACCTTGACGCTGATCATCCGGTCGGGCGATGCGGGCGGCTCGCCGCGCGCGATGGCATCGACGTGTTCCATGCCTTCGATCACCTGGCCATAGACGGTATACTGGCCGTTCAGGAAATCGTTGTCCTTGAAGTTGATGAAGAACTGCGAATTGGCGCTGTCGGGGTTTTGCGACCGGGCGGCGCCCAGCGTGCCGCGCGCATGCGGCACCTTGGAAAACTCGGCCTTGAGGTTCGGCTTGTCCGACCCGCCGGTGCCCGCCATGCGCAGGTTGAAACCCGCTTCCATGTTGCCATTGGCCACATCGCCCGTCTGGGCCATGAACCCGTCGATCACGCGGTGAAAGCAGACGTTGTCATAGGCGCCTTCACGCGCCAGCTCTTTCATGCGCTCGGCATGGCCGGGGGCGACGTCGGGCAACAGCTTGATGACGACGGTGCCGTCTTTCAGTTCCATCAGGATGGTGTTTTCGGGATCTTCATACGTGGCCATGGGGGCCTCCTGTCATGCGGCTTTGCCCTTGGCTACCCAATTGCGCGCCCGAGCAAAAGGGGGAAAGCCCGGTTGACCTTTTGGCGCGAAGCGTGTGCAACGTCGCCAACCCAACAACACCGGAGGCTCCCATGGCCTGGAAACCCCTTGCAAGCCTGGATCTGAGCGGCAAGCGCGTGCTGACACGCGTGGACATCAATGTGCCAGTCGAGGACGGACAGGTCACCGACACCACCCGCATCGACCGGATCGTGCTGACGGTGCGCCACATCCTGGACGCAGGCGGCATGCCGATCCTGCTGGCCCATTTTGGCCGGCCCAAAGGCAAGGTGGTGCCCGAGATGTCGCTCGCGCCGCTGGTGCCCGCGCTCGAGACCGCGATTGGCGCGCCAGTGGTCTTTGTCGCCGATTGCCGGGGCCCGGCAGCCGAAGCAGCCGCCGAAGCCCTGCCTGCCGGATCGGTCCTGCTGTGCGAAAACACCCGCTTTCACGCGGGCGAAGAGAAAAACGACGCCGCACTGGCCGCCGAGATGGCCAAGCTGGGGGATGTCTATTGCAACGATGCGTTTTCAGCCGCCCACCGCGCCCATGCCTCGACCGAGGCGCTGGCGCGGCTGCTGCCCGCCTGCGCGGGCAAGCTGATGGAGGCCGAGCTTTCGGCGCTGGAGGCGGCGCTGGGGGCCCCCAAACGCCCGGTCACGGCGGTCGTGGGCGGGGCCAAGGTGTCGACCAAGCTGGACCTTCTGGGCAACCTTGTCGAAAAGGTCGACGCGCTGGTGATCGGGGGCGGCATGGCCAATACGTTCCTGGCCGCGCAAGGCGTGGACGTGGGCAAATCGCTGGCCGAGCATGACATGACGGACACCGCGCGCGAGATCGCGCAAAAGGCGGCCAAGGCGGGCTGCGAGATCCTGCTGCCCCGCGACGTGGTGGTCGCGCGCGAATTCAAGGCGGGCGCTGACAGCGAGGTGGTCGCAGCCGAAGCCTGCCCCACGGATGCGATGATCCTCGATGCCGGTCCGGACAGCGTGGCGCATATCGCTCAGGTGCTGGACCGCTCGGCGACGCTGATCTGGAACGGCCCGTTGGGCGCGTTCGAGATTCCGCCTTTTGACACCGCGACAAATGCGGCAGCTGCCCATGCGGCGCACTTGTCGCGGGATGGCAAACTGGTGTCGGTGGCAGGTGGCGGTGACACTGTCGCCGCGCTGAACCAGGCCGGGGCGGCGCAGGATTTCACCTATATCTCGACCGCCGGGGGCGCATTCCTGGAATGGATGGAAGGCAAAACGCTGCCCGGTGTCGCCGCGCTGGGATAATCGTTGCCCCTCGGGTGTGTGATGTCTTAGGCTCGGGTCAGTCCATTTTCTGACCCGAGTATTGACCATGACCCGATTGATCCCTGCCGCCGTTCTGGCGGCGCTTCCCGCTGTTGCCAGCGCCGAAAGCCCCAGCCTGCTGGACCTGTTGAACCCCGACGCGCTGATCCAGCGCGGCTTGCAGACCGGCATCGTTGCCTTGCGCGGCTTTACCGACGTGACCTTTGACACGCTGTCCTCGCGCGATCTAGGCCGCACCATCGCGCTTACGGGGCTCGAAGGCTTTGTCTATCCCGAAGACGGGCGGGAGTGCGATTATGCCGCTGCGCTGGTGCGGATGGCGGGCACCCCGTGGAACAGGATCGACACGCTGGGCCTGCAGATCAGCGCCTATGACATAGAAATGCTGACCACCTGCCTGCCGCCCGAACTGAGCGCGCAGCTGGCGCCCTTGAACCTTGAAACGCTGCGGCTGGACCACGCGCTGATCACTCTGGACTATGACGTGCCAAGCGCAGGTCTGACCGTCAGCGTGACGGCCAGCAACGCCGATCTGGTGCACCTCGAGGCGCAGATCGTGTTCGACTATGCCGCGCTCGAGATCGACATGGACGGCGGTGACCCGTTGCCGGTCCTATTCCTGACGCAGGCGGATGTGCGGATCCGCGATGTAGGCCTTCTGGACCGCGCCCGCCCGGTGATCCCGGCCGAGGTGCTGAACCCGGTCACGATCGCGGCCGCAACGGGCCAGATGGCGTCCGAATACGCCAGCCTCGACCCCGGCTTGCCGATGACCGTTGAAGAAACCCGCTTTTTCACCGATCTGACGCAAAGCCTTGGCGCTTTTGTCCGCGGCGGCGCCGGCCTGAACCTGACGCTGACACCGGACGAGCCCTACTACCTCGATTTCGAAGCCGAGCCGGGGGACATCCGCGCCCAGTTGCGCGATCTGAACCCCGAGGTTGGCACAACAGCCGTGCCAGCGCGCCGCGTAAGTCCCGCCGCGCTTTTGGCGCGCGCCTTTCCCGAAGGCGGAAACTGGACCGAATCCGAGATCGAGGCGGTTTTGGCGCGCCGTGGTGGACATGTGTTCGAAAATGACGGTGGCGTATTGGTTATACAAACGGTCGAGGAT
>JAHDCH010000277.1:3317-4043 GCA_020629995.1 Pseudaestuariivita sp.
GGGATCGAGACGCTGAGCCCGGACGAGCTTGAAACGCTCACGCGCGGCTATCTGACCGGACGCGGCGTGCCGCCCAATACCGCCCGCGCCGCCGCTGCCGCCAAGGCGCTGATGACGGCGGCCCCGGATGCCGCGCCCGAGCTTTTGGTCGCGGTTGGCGTGGCCATTGCCGACAGCGAGCCGGCCAGCGCGCTGGCCTTTGCGCGCCATGCGGGTGCGGCGGGCCATGCCGCGGCGCTTGGCCTGCTGGACCGGCTCGAGGCGGGCAAATCGCTGCCCGAAATCCGCGCCATGCAGGCAGATGCCACACTCTCGCCCGCGCCAGCGACGCTGGCCGGCTTGCGCCGCGCCGCCCTCGCCCATGCCACAGGTCTGGGAGCCGCGCGGCATTATGAGCAGGCGCTCACGCTGGCTATGCTGCTGAGCGCGGCGCATGATGCCACCGGCGCGGCCCTGATGGCGGACTTTGAAGGCCGGTTCGGCGCCGACCCTGCCTGGCCAGCCCTGCGCGCCGCTGCCGAAACCGCAGCTTCCACGCTGTGGGTTACGGTCGGCTATCCGGCAAAACTGACGCGTCCGTGACGCACACCGGCACGACCTGCCGCGGCGTTAGCGCAATCAGATTGAATGCTCCGCCCCCCTTGCCTAGACCCTTGGACAAGGCGGGACGAAAACCAAAAGGAGCATCACATGTCGCACGCGGAAATGGCCAAACAGGCCGAGTTT
>JAHDCH010000278.1 GCA_020629995.1 Pseudaestuariivita sp.
GACATCTGGGCGCTGCGCTGGTCGTCCGACGGGCGCTCGCCCACGCTCTATGCCTCGGCGCGGCCTTTGGCGTCGGGCGGGCAGGCTTTTGCCTCCGAGCCGCTGGACGGGGATGAGACCGGCTGGCAGCTGGTGCCAGAGGCCAGCCTGACCCGGCTGGGCAGCGCAGAAAGGCCCACGCGGCTGGCCGCCTGACCCTTGCAAATCCGCCCGCGCGCGCGACATAAGTCATCAGCGAAGGGAGTGCGCCATGGGTTTGCCCGTCACCGATCAACTCAGATACTGGGGCATCGCCGCGGTGGTGTTCTTTTTGGTGATGTGGGTCCTGGGCGACGTGCTGCTGCCTTTCATCCTGGGCGGCGCGATTGCCTATTGCCTTGACCCGGTCGCGGACCGGCTGGAGCGCATGGGCCTGTCCCGCGCGCTGGCCACGGCGGTGATCACGCTGGGCGGCATCGTCGTCTTTGTCATCCTGTTCCTGCTGGTGGTGCCGACCCTGGTCAATCAGGCGGTGCAGCTGTTCGAGGTCGCGCCGCAGCTGTTCAGGGACCTGCAGGCCTTTCTGTCGGCGCGCTTTCCTGACCTGCTGGACACCGAAAGCACCCTGCGCCAGACGCTGAACGGTCTGGGCGAAACGATCCAGGCGCGCGGCGGAGATTTCCTCAATTCGATCCTCAGCTCGGCGGCGGGCCTTTTGAACATCGTCATGCTGTTCGTGATCGTGCCCGTGGTGGCCGTGTACCTGCTGCTGGACTGGGACCGCATGATCGCCCGCATCGACGAGATGCTGCCCCGCGACCACGCCCCCGTCCTGCGCGATCTTGCAGGCCAGATCGACAACACGCTGGCCTCGTTCATCCGGGGGATGGGATCGGTCTGCGTGATCCTGGGCACATACTACGCCGTGGCGCTGATGCTGGTCGGCCTGCAATTCGGGCTGGTGGTCGGGTTCGTGGCGGGGCTGGTGACGTTCATCCCCTACGTGGGCGCGATCATCGGAGGCGTTCTGGCGATCGGGCTGGCGCTGTTCCAGTTCTGGGGCGACTGGATCAGCATCGGCATCGTCGGCGCGATCTTTGCCATCGGCCAGATGATCGAAGGCAACGTGCTGACGCCCAAGCTGGTTGGATCGTCGGTTGGCCTGCACCCGGTCTGGCTGCTGCTGGCCCTGTCGGTCTTTGGGTCGATCTTTGGCTTTGTCGGCATGCTGGTGGCGGTGCCGCTGGCCGCCGCGCTGGGCGTGCTGGCACGCTTTGCGCTGGGCCAGTACAAGGACAGCCGCCTTTACCGCGGCATCAGCATGCAGCGCGAGGACTGACCGCGCCCATGGCCCACCAGCTGCATTTTGATCTGCCCGTGCGCGAGGCGCGGGGCCGCGACGCGTTCATCGTGGCCGAGGCCAACGCGCTGGCCGTGGCGCTGATCGACCAGCCCGGCGGCTGGCCTGCCGGGCGGCTGCTGCTGACCGGACCGCAGGGCGCGGGAAAGACGCACCTCGCCCATGTCTGGGCCGAAGCCGAGGGCGGCAGGCTGCTGGCCGCCGCCGATCTGCCGCAGGCCGACATCCCCGCACTGGCCCCCGGCGCCACGGTGATCGAGGATCTGGACCGGATCGCCGGACAGGATGCACCGCAGACGGCAATGTTCCACCTGCTGAACCTGGCCCAGGCCGAAGGCGGGCACGTGCTGATCACGGCGCGCACGCCGCCGCGCGACTGGGGCCTGACGCTGCCCGACCTGCTGAGCCGTCTCAGCGCGGTCCAGATCGCGCGGATCGAGCCGCCCGACGACACTTTGCTGGCAGGTGTCCTGATGAAGCAATTCGCCGACCGCCAGCTGAGCCCCACGCCCGAGGCGCTGGCCTGGCTGCTGACCCGCCTGTCGCGCAGGTTTGACGCGGTGACCGAGGCCGCAGCCTGGCTGGATGCGCGCGCGATGCAGACCGGGCGACCGATAAATCGCGCGCTGACCCGTGATCTTGCCGCCGAGGCACCCCATCTGTTTGACTGACACACGTGACAAGCGCCGCCGCGCCCGTCACCCTGACGACATATTTCTGGCCTAGGCCCTTTGACCCATGACGCAATCCGATTTCCTGCACACGCCCCTGCCCTCGGCCATCGCGCCCGACGAAGGCTTTGACCCCGCAAGCCCGCAGCGGTTCTACAATCGCGAGCTGAGCTGGCTGGGGTTTAACTGGCGCGTCGTGGAAGAGGCGGAAAACCCGCGCGTCCCGCTGCTTGAGCGGCTGCGGTTCCTGTCGATCTCGGCCTCTAACCTCGACGAATTTTATACCGTGCGCGTCGCCGGCCTGCGCGAGCTGGCCAATGCCGGCAACCAGACGCCCGCAGCAGATGGCCTGTCCCCCGCCGAGCAGCTGGTGCTGATCAACGAGGACGCCCGCCGCCTGCTGGCGCATCAACAGCATGTGCTGGCCGCGCTGACCGCCGAGATGTCGGCGGAGAACATTCACATACTGGGCCGCGACGACCTGACCGAAGACGACATGCCGCATCTCGAAGAGGTGTTCTATTCCGGCGTCTTTCCCGTGCTGACGCCGTTGGCGATCGACCCGGCGCACCCTTTCCCGTTCATCCCCAACACCGGCTATTCGCTGGCCTTGCAGCTGGAGCGCCGCCGCGACAAGCGCCCGCTGCAGGCGCTGTTGCCGATCCCGGCACAGATCGACCGGTTCATCGCGCTCAAGGGCGGGTCGGGCCAATCCTACCTGCCGCTCGAAGAGCTGCTGCTGGTGTTCATCGAACGCCTGTTCCCGGGCTACAAGCTGAAGGGGCATTTCGATTTCCGCGTCCTGCGCGACAGCGATCTTGAGGTCGAGGAAGAGGCCGAAGACCTGGTGCGCGAATTCGAGGTCGCGCTGAAGCGCCGCAAGCGCGGCGAGGTGGTGCGCCTGACCGTGTCCAAGGGCGCGGGCGGCGCCCTGAAACAGCTGGTGATGGAAGAGCTGGGCGTCACCGATGCCGAAGTGGTCGAGCTGGACGGGATGATCGGGCTTGCCGATCTCAAGGAGCTGGTCACAAACGCCCGCCCCGATCTGCTGTGGCCTTCGTTCACGCCGCGCGTGCCCGAACGGGTGCAGGATTTCGACGGCGACATGTTCGCCGCGATCCGGCAAAAGGACATGTTGCTGCACCACCCCTATGAGACCTTCGACATGGTGATCCGCTTCCTGCAGCAGGCAGCACGCGATCCCAACGTGGTGGCGATCAAGCAGACGCTGTACCGCACCTCGAACGAAAGCCCCATCGTTTCGGCCCTGTGCGAGGCCGCAGAAGAGGGCAAATCGGTCACCGCGCTGGTCGAGCTGAAGGCCCGCTTTGACGAGGCCGCCAACATCCGCCAGTCGCGCCGGCTGGAGCGGTCGGGCGCGCATGTGGTCTATGGGTTCCTCGACCTCAAGACCCATGCCAAGATTTCAACCGTGGTGCGCCGCGAAGGCGACCGGCTGGTCACCTACACGCATTATGGCACGGGAAATTACCACCCGATCACCGCGCGCATCTACACCGACCTGTCGCTGTTCACCTGCGACGCGGCGCTGGGGCGCGACGCGACCAAGGTGTTCAACTACCTGTCGGGTTATGCCCAGCCGCTCGAGCTTGAAAACCTCGCCATCTCGCCTAGCACGCTGAAACCGCGTCTGCTGGAATGCATCGCCGCCGAGGCCGAGAATGCCCGCGCAGGCAAACCGTCGGGCATCTGGGCCAAGATGAATTCGCTGATCGACGCCGAGGTGATCGACGCGCTTTATGCAGCCAGCCAGGCAGGCGTGCCGATCGACCTGGTGATCCGCGGTATCTGCGGCCTGCGCCCCGGCATCGAGGGCCTGAGCGACACCATCCGTGTCAAATCCATCGTGGGCCGGTTCCTGGAACATTCGCGCATCGTGTGCTTTGCCAATGGTCATGACCTGCCATCGAAAAAGGCGCGGGTGTTCATATCATCCGCTGACTGGATGGGCCGCAACCTGAACCGCCGGGTCGAGACGCTGATCGAAATCCGCA
>JAHDCH010000279.1 GCA_020629995.1 Pseudaestuariivita sp.
CACGGCATGCTGCCGCGCAAACGGCCTCAAGGAGCCAGAGGGGCTTACCGCTTGAAGGATATTGGCGAAGATCCGAGGCTGCTGAAGGGCAGGCCGGTCAGGGAGCGCATTCTGGGTGAGGTGCGGGACTATGTTCACGCGCATCCAGGGATTGGCAAGCTGGTGTCGATCTCGATCGGGGACGTGCCCGAGGTTGCCGTCTATGTGCGCAATCAGGCGAAGGTCGCACAGAACATCGGGCTGCCCTTTGACCAGGAATACTGGGGCGGGGAGGTCACGCAGGAGGAGTGCAAGGCGCGGCTGCAGGCGATGAATGACGACCCCAGCGTGCTGGGCGTGATCCTGCAAAGGCCGGTGCCGGAGCATATCAACGTGCGTTCGCTGCAATCGGCGATCCATCCGCTGAAGGATGTGGAGGGGATGAACCCCGCATCAATAGGCAACATCATCTACAATGATGTGGCGCTGGCACCCTGTACGGCGGCGGCGGCAGTCGAGCTGGTGCGCGAGACCGGGCTGGAGATGAAGGGCCTAGAGGTGGTCATGGTGGGCCATTCCGAGATCGTGGGCAAACCGGCGGCGATGATGCTGATGGCCGAGGGCGCGACTGTGACCGTGTGCCACCACATGACACGGTCGGTGGCGATGCATTCACGCAGGGCGGATGTGGTTGTCGTGGCGGTCGGCAAGGCGCATCTGATCGGGCCGGACATGATCAAGCCCGGAGCGGTGGTGATCGACATTGGCATCAACCAGACCGAGGGCGGCATCGTGGGCGATGTGGATACGGATGCGGTCCGCGAAGTTGCGGGGTGGATCACGCCGGTGCCGGGGGGTGTTGGCCCTGTGACGGTGGCCATCTTGATGCGCAATGCGACCGTGGCGCATCAGAGGCAGAAGGCGGCGGGCTGGCTTGGTTAAAGCGCGAGATACCCGATAGCGACAAACACGATCATGACGGCGGCCCATTGTGCCGCCGTCATGCGTTCGCGCAGGAACAGGGCGGCAAGCAGCACGGTGATCAGGCCGAAGGTCGCGGCGAGGACCGAGGCGAGTTCGGGGTTCGGGAAGCTGCCCGCAGAAAGGACAGAGCCGAGGGCGATGGCATCAAGGAAGCCCATCAGCGCCAGCACCTTGATCTGGGCGCTGCCTGCCCAGATGGGCACGCGTCCGAGCAGGGCAATGGTCAGCACGGTGACAAAGGCGGCGATGCGGGTGGGGGCCAAAAGCGCCAGTTCGCCTCCTTCGGCGGCGGCGGCCTGACCGACGGCGAATGTGACGGCAAAGCCAGAGCCTGCCAGAACGGACCAGAGGATCGCCGAGCCGGTCGTGCCCGCGCCATCGCCATGATCGCTTGACCGGGCGACATAGCCAACACCGGCGATGATGGTCAGCACGGCAAGCCATTGAAGGCCGCTGACAGGCGTGCCGCTGTAGACCGCCCAGCCGACGGACAGGGCCGGGTAGGCGCCGATGATCGGGGCCACAAGCCGCACCGGGCCGATGGAGAACGCCTTGTAATGCGCAATCGCCGCCAGCCCGAAGAGGACTCCCGAGGCAAGGCCCAGAGGCAGGGCCATATCACCACGCGGATGATCCCAGGCCCAGAGGCTGACCGGCGCAACAAGGATCGTGCCAAACACCAGAACCGCCAGCAAAGAGGCAAAGATGCCTGTCCCCTGGCTGACCTGACGCACACAAAGGTCGTGAATGCCCCAGGCGAGAGCCGCGGTGAGCCCCAGAAGCAGAGCCATCAGGCGCGCCCGCGCGAAAGGTGAGAGATTTGCATCGTCAGCCGCTCTTTGCTTGCGAGAACGGATGCCCCGCGATATTCTCATGGTTAAATAAATATTCCACAGATGCAACTTTTGATCCGTGGGACATGCGGAGACCTCGCGATGCTGGATGATCCTTATCCCAAGGTGGTGCCCGGGCCGCCAAAGCCAAGCGGATTGTGGGAGCCAAGCGTCTTTTCCATGCCGCCCGGCACCGAAAGGTACGTTGTCGAGGGCTGCGGAGCCATCCTGATCCGCGTGGAGGCGGGCGACCGGGTTGAGGTGATCAATACCGAAGGCGGGCAGCCCTGCGAGATTGTGGCCTGCGGGCCGGATGGCAAGGGCGACGCAGGCGTGATCGGGGCCAGCGGGGACGGGCCGGCGAAGGGCCTGATGGCGCTGATGACGGGCCGGGATCAGAGCCTGCGCGCGCTGCGGATGGGGATCGAGGCAAGGGGCATCGATCTGGCCAAATGCGCAGCGGTGCGGGAGTTTACCAGCGAAAGCCGCGCCGGGGACAAGGCCGAGTACACGGCGACCCGGGAGGGCGTGGTGATCATCGCGGCGCCGCATCCGAGCCCCAGCGGCATCATGGATTTTGAAGCGCAGGACACGGCGACGCCGCTGACGATCTATGTGCGCCGGGCGGTGATCAAGAGGGTGCCGAAGTTTGAGCTGCCCGATCCCTTGGCCGATCCGGTGGCCGACATCCGGGTGCATACCCAGACGGCCGAGAGCTATTTCGTCAAGGCGGGGGATTACATCCAGATCATCGACGTGGACGGGCGGCAATGCACCGACTTTCAGTGCTTTGACGCGCGCAAGCTGGACCGCGGGATCGAACATGCGCTGGACGTGACCACCACGCGCACGCTGATGGAACACGCCTACCCCATGCCGGGGCTGCACGCGAAATACTACGATCAGGATATGGTGCCGCTGCTCGAGACCATTCAGGACACCTGCGGGCGGCACGACGCCTTTGCCCTGGCCTGTGCGGCGAAGTACTATGACGACATCGGCTATCCGGGGCATCTGAACTGTTCGGACAATTTCAACGGCGCGCTGGCGCAGCATGGTGTGACGCCGCGCGCGGGGTGGATGGCGATCAACTTCTTCTTCAACACCGGGCTGGACGAGCACGGGGTGATGTATTCGGACGAGCCGTGGTCGCGCCCAGGTGATTATGTGCTGATGCGGGCGCTCACCGATCTGGTGTGCGTGTCGTCGGCCTGCCCGGATGACACCAGCGCCGCCAACGGCTGGAACCCGACCGACATCCACGTGCGCACCTACAGCGGCGAAGAGACCTTTCAACGATCCGTGGCCTACCGGCCCACTCCAGACGCGGAGCCCAAGATGACCAAGCAAACCGGCTTCCACGAGAGCTTTGACCGGTTCACCGACAATTTCATCGAATACAACGGCTATTGGCTGGCCAATTGCATGGCGACCGAAGGCCCGATTCAGGAATACCACGCCTGCCGCGAAAAGGCTGTGGTGCTGGACCTGTCGCCGCTGCGCAAGTTCGAGATCACGGGGCCGGACAGCGAAGCGCTGTGCCAGTACATCTTCACCCGCAACATGAAGACGCTGCCGGTGCATGGCGTGGTCTATTCGGCGATGTGTTACGAGCATGGCGGGATGATCGACGACGGCACTGTGTTCCGCCTTGGGCAGGACAATTTCCGCTGGATCGGCGGCAGCGATTATGGCGGAGAGTGGATCCGCGAGCAGGCGGACAAGCTGGGGCTGAAGGTGCTGGTGCGCTCGTCCACCGAAATGCAGCACAACATCGCCGTGCAGGGGCCCGAAAGCCGCGACATCCTGCGCAAATTCGTCTGGACGGCGCCGCATCACCCGAAGTTTGACGATCTGGCGTGGTTCCGCTTTACGCCCGCGCGGATTGGCGATCACGACGGCATTCCGATTGTTGTCTCGCGCACCGGTTATACCGGTGAGCTGGGCTACGAGATTTTCTGCCACCCCAAGCACGCGGCAGAGGTGTTCGACGCCGTGTGGAAGGCGGGTGAGGGGCATGGCCTCGCGCCGATGGGGCTTGAGGCGCTGGACATGGTGCGGATCGAGGCGGGGCTGATCTTTGCCGGGTACGATTTCAGCGACCAGACCGATCCGTTCGAGGCGGGCATCGGCTTTACCTGTCCGCTGAAATCCAAGACCGACGATTTCATCGGGCGCGACGCGCTGATCCGGCGCAAGGAGCATCCGATGCGCAAGCTGGTGGGCCT
>JAHDCH010000280.1 GCA_020629995.1 Pseudaestuariivita sp.
GCCTCAGCGCCTTGCCAGCCCTTGTCAGCGCGTTGCCGCCCTGTGCTCCCTTGGCTTTGGTCTTGGTCTTTGCGCGCGCCTTGCCCTTCGCCGTCTTTCGGCCGGACTTGCCTGACTTGCCGGGTCTGGATGTCTTGGTGCTGCGCTGTGCCATGGGCTAGCTATACCCCATGGGCCGGCTCATGCCAGCTTATGCCAGCATCAACGCCCCTTCGAACGCCCGCATCGCGGGCCGCGCGAGGTGTGGATGCGCAATTTCATGCAGCTCGGGATACAGGGCAAACAGCTCGGCCCTCGGCCCTTCCTCTGCCGCGTCGTCCGCATAGGCGAAAAAGCTTTCGGTCAGCACACCGTCCGACCAGACAAGCTCGTGCCGGTCAAACAGCAGATGGATGTAAGTCACGCGCGCGCCCGGCTCGATCCGGATCGTGTCGTCGTTGACCAGATGCTTGGCCGCCACCAGCACTTCGGTCTCTCCATAGAACAGCTCGGCCCGCCAGCCGGTGATCAGGATGCGGTGCTGCTGGCTGACGACAAGGTCGCGGGGATTGCCCAGCGCGCCCGCCTTGATGCGGACCGGGGCAAAGGCGCCGTCGGCGCGCACCTCGGTGCGCAGCACCCGGCGCACCGGCTGCACTCCGTGATCCAGCGTCTTGACCAGATCACCCTCTTGCAGCTGCTCGACCGCGCGCTGACCATTGGCCATGCGGATCATCACTCCGGGGGTAAAGCATGTCGGCCCCAGATCACCCACATCCAGCGGACCCTGCGTGTTGACAAAGGTGGTGCTGACCAGCGGCCCTTCCTGCAGCACCTGTCCATCCGTCGGCGTAAAGACCTGCGTGCCGTCCGACAGGTAAAACGTGGTGCCGGTGTAGGTCACGTTGCCCACACCCGGCACGTTCACCGTCACCGTGTCGCCGGGGTAGGATTGCGTGACGTCCAGCCCGTTTACGCTGTCTCCACCTGCCGCCTCGATGTCGTTGTCATCGTCAGCGTCAACCAGATCCCAGACGTTCACGGTCAACACCGTCCCCACCGGAGGCGGCGCGAATGGGTCGATCAGCCAAAACTGGTCGGTATAGGTGGTTGGCATGGCCTGTCTGCTCGGCTCACAAAATCTGTGCCCCGTCTGACGCGGGGCTCACTTGTCTTTTTGTGACTTAATTGAGGCAAAATTTAGGCACCGACGCCAATTCGCGTCATTTTTTGAGACCGCCGGCACAAGGCCGCCCGGCGGCCCCGCGCCCGTCCTAGGCCTGCATCAACGCGCCTTCAAATCCGCGCAGCTCGGGCCTTGCCACATGCGTGTGCACCACATCCAGCGCGTCCGCGTCGCGGCCCAGCGCCATTTCGGGGCTGTCCGGCAGCCAGGTGGCGTCCGGCCTGTGAAAATGGCTTTCCGAGGCAACGCCATCTGTCCACAGGCAATCATGCGCGTCCAGCGTCAGGTGCATGTAGGTGACGCTTTTGCAGGGCGTGATGCGGATCGTGTCTCCGTTGACCAGATGTTTCGCCGCCACCAGAACCTCGGGTTCTCCGAAAAACAACTCGGCGCGCCATCCCGTGACCAGAATGCGGTGCTGCTGGCTGACCTGCAGCGCGCGGGTGTTGCCGAGCGCGCCCGGCGCAAACGTGACCGGCGCCCATAGACCTTCGCCCTGCCCCGTGGCCTTCCACACGTCGCGCACCGGTTGCAGGCCTCGGTCCAGCGTCTGAACCAGATCGCCCACCTTGACCGTTTCGATGGGCACCGCTCCGCGTGACGTGTCAATCAGCGTGCCTTTGACGAAACAAATCGGCACCGGCCAGGGCTGCGGCGTTGACGCATCCAGATCCGCCACCTTCAGCTTGGTGTTGCCGTTCTGCAGGTTCGGCTGCCCGTCGCCGTCGTTGTCCATGTCGATGGCAACCGTCAGGAACGTGCCGTCGCCGAGGTCAATCCGCACGAAACCCGCGTTTTGCAGCGGATCGCCGCGCACGTCGCCATACCCCAGAAACTCATAGCTCAGCTGGGTCGCCCCGCCATCAAGCGACACGAATTCGCCGGTCTGCGCTATGCCCAAAAGGTTGTCGACATCGATGAACGTCAGATCCGAAAACGACCCGTTGACGATGTTGATGTTCCCGCCACTTATAAACGGGTCCCCGCCCACGTCCTGCGCGGTCAGCGTAAAATTTGCCATAACTCAACTTGCCTGTCTTCGCGCCTCTGGCGGACGCTTTTCCGGGCATTGGTACGGTCAAATTAAGGCAATTTTGAGGCACCGCGCCCTTTCGCGCGGTGCCTCTTGCCGGTTCGGCCTATTCTGCCGGGATGGCGGCCTTGTCGTTTGTGATCGGCGCCGGCAGCTTGTCCAGCATCTCCTTGGGGCAGATCTGCACGAAATTGGCGCGCTCCACGTCCCAGTGCTGCAGGATGTCCGCGGCCTTTCGGCTTCCGGTCTCCTCTGCGTGGCGCTCGATCAGGGCCTTCAGCTGGTCTTCCCAATGCTGCACCTCGACCGGTACGGTGACCAGCGTCTCGAGGTTCATCATGTCCGCCGCCGTGCCTTCGGGATCGTGCACATAGGCCATGCCCCCGGTCATGCCCGCGCCAAAGTTGGCGCCTATGCTGCCCAGGATCACCGCGATGCCTCCGGTCATGTATTCGCACCCGTTCGACCCGCAGCCCTCGATCACCACCTTGGCGCCCGAGTTGCGCACGGCAAAGCGCTCTCCGGCCCGGCCCGCTGCAAACAGATGCCCGTCCGTGGCTCCGTACAGGACCGTGTTGCCGATGATCGTGTTCTCGGCTGCCACCAGCGGCGAGGCCATCGGCGGGCGTACCACCACCGTGCCGCCCGACAGGCCCTTGCCCACGTAATCGTTGGCGTCCCCCGACACTTCCAGCTTGAGCCCCGGCGCGGCAAACGCGCCCAGCGACTGGCCCGCGCTGCCGGTCAGCTTGACCGTCAGGTGATCGGATTGCAGCGTGTTGCGCATGCCGAACTTGCGCACGATATGGCTCGAGGTGCGGGTGCCCACTGTGCGGTGCGTGTTCTGCACCGCGTAGGACAGCTGCATCTTTTCGCCGTCTTCCAGAAAACGGGCCGCATCCTGCACGATTTCAGCGTCCAGCGTATCGGGCACATCCTGACGCGCGCGGTCGCGGTCGTATTCGATGCGGTCCGCACCATCCACCGTGATCAAGAGCGGGTTGAGATCCAGATCGTCCAGATGCGCGGACCCGCGGCTGACCTGGCTCAGCAGATCGGCCCGCCCGATCACCTCGTCTAGGCTCCTTGCACCGATGCTGGCCAGCACCTCTCGCACTTCGGTCGCGTAGAAGGTGATCAGGTTCACCACCTTGTCCGCATTGCCGGTGAACTTGGCGCGCAGGTCTTCGTCCTGTGTGCACACGCCCACGGGGCAGGTGTTCGACTGGCACTGGCGCACCATGATGCAGCCCATCGCGATCAGCGCCGCGGTGCCGATGCCGTATTCCTCGGCCCCCATCATCGCCGCCATGACGATGTCGCGGCCCGTGCGCAGCCCGCCATCGGTGCGCAGGGTCACCCGGCTGCGCAGGTTGTTCATCGCCAGCACCTGATGCGCCTCGGTCAGGCCCATCTCCCACGGCAGACCCGCGTATTTGATGCTTGTCGCCGGGCTGGCACCCGTGCCGCCATTGTGACCCGAGATCAGGATCACATCCGCCTTGGCCTTGGCCACACCGGCAGCAATCGTGCCGACGCCGCTGGAGGCCACCAGCTTGACCGTCACCTTGCAGCGCGGGTTGATCTGTTTCAGGTCATAGATCAGCTGCGCGAGGTCTTCGATCGAGTAGATGTCGTGGTGCGGCGGAGGCGAGATCAGCGTCACGCCCTTGGTGCTGTGCCGCAGCCGCGCGATCAGATCGGTGACCTTCATGCCGGGCAGCTGACCGCCCTCACCGGGCTTGGCGCCCTGCGCGACCTTGATCTCCAGCTCTTCGCACTGGTTGAGGT
>JAHDCH010000281.1 GCA_020629995.1 Pseudaestuariivita sp.
GGCTGCACGCGGACAATGCGCTGATGGATGGCGCGCTGTTCCTGCGCAGCGGCACAGAACTGAGCGGCGAGGTCAGCCTCGCAGGAGCGCGCGTGCTGGGCGACGTGCAGATGTGCGACCTGGTCATCCGCAGCGCCGGGCAGGACGCCGTGTTTGCCCAAGGCGTACAGATCGACGGGTCGCTGTACCTGGGCACCTATCCCTACGCCAACGGGGTGACCAGCCTTGTGACAGAAGGCGCGCTGTTCTTTTCCTCTGCGCGGGTGACGGGTGACGTGTTTGTGGCGGCCTGCGCGATCACCCCGGCCGACAGCGCGTCAAGCGAGGTCTTTGCCGCGCACGAAGAGCACGGACCCGGCATCGCGCTGTCCTTTGCCCGGGCGCGGATCGGCGGGCTTTTGTATTTCCGCGACAACCAGATCACGCGCGGCATCGTCAATCTGGCCGGGGCGCAGGTGGCACGGTTTCGCGACGAACCTGCTGCGCCCGGCGCGACCTATCCGATCCGTCTGGATGGCTTTCGCTATGAAGATTTCAGCCGGCACGCCAGCACCGACCTGGCTGCGCGCCTGTCATGGCTGGACCGCCAGCCGATCGGTGTTCCGTTTACTGCGCAGCCCTACGAGCATCTGGCCGACGTGCTGCGCCGGCTGGGGCACAGGGGCGACGCGCGCACGGTGCTGATGCGCAAGGAGCACCTGATGCGGCGCGATGCACGGTCCGCAACGCGGGCGCGCCGGGGGGCTGGCCCGCGCTTTGCCGTGCAGTGGATCAGCGACGTGGTGATGCGGTTTGGTGTGGGATATGGCTATCGCCCTGGCCGCGTGCTGGGCTGGGCCATCGGGTTGATCCTGGCTCTGGGTCTGTTCTTTGCAGAAGTCTGGGACCGGGGCGACATGGCGCCCAATGCGGCCCCTGTTCTGGTGTCGGCGGGCTGGCAGGCGGCGGTACGCGACGCTCCGGAAAATCCGGCCGAGGCCTGGTCGGCCCCTGGCGCGCCCGGGCAGGATTGGGAGACGTTCCAGGCTTTTGCCTATGCAGCCGATCTGGTGGTTCCGCTGATTTCGTTTGGGCAGGAAAGCGCCTGGGCACCGACCACTGCGCGTGGGCCCTGGGGGCAGGCGGGCTGGTGGCTGCGGTGGATCGCCAAGGTGATCGGCTGGATTGTCACCGCCCTTGGCGCGGCGGCGATCACGGGTGCGGTGCGGTCGGACTGAGGACGCAAGATGGGTGGCAAGCACCCATCCTACGCATCATGCGCCGTAAGGCACCCAGATTGTCTTGACCTCGGTCGCGGCCTCGAGGAATGCGCGGGGTGCGATGTCGGCCAAAGGCGCGCCGGGTGTCCAGACGCGTTTGAGGTTGCCCGCGGCACCCTCTTCGATCTGACGGTCGAGCGCGGACGCGCCAAAGGACCAGACGGCGTCTACGTCCATGTGGCCTGCAAGCGTTCCCGCCATGTCGGCATGCGCGCCCGTCAGGATGTTGACCACGCCGCCGGGAACATCAGACGTGTCCAGCACCTGATAAAGATCAGTAGCCGCAAGGGGGAAGGCCTCGCTTGCCAGCAGAACACAGGTGTTGCCCATGGCGATCGCGGCGGCCATCGGGGCAACCGCGCCAAGCAGTGGCGCTTCGTCTCCGCACAGCACTCCGATCACGCCGGTCGGCTCGCGCAACGCTAGCGCCAGCCCCCGGATCGGCACGGCCCGCGCGTCGCCGGCAAACTTGTCAGCCCAGGCGGCATAGCGGAACAGAGTGTCTTCCGTTGCGGCCACTTCGGCCTTGCCGTGCTTGTGCCCGGTCATCGCGTCCAGCCGCGCGGCGAATTCCTCTGCTCGGGCTGACAGATTTTCGGCGATGTAGTAGAGGATCTGCGCGCGCAGGTGCCCGGTTGTCCGGGCCCAGCCTGCGGCCTTGTGTGCCGCTTCGACCGCATTGCGCACGTCCTTGCGGCTGCCCAGCCCGACATCACCCAGAACAGCACCCTTGCGCGACCAGACGCTGCGCGAATACCCCGCATCGGGGCGCGCCTGTTTGCCGCCAATGTACATCTTGGCGGTGCGGTCGATGCCAGTGGACGTGCCCGTCCCATTTGGCATCGGCGTGGCAGGTTCGGGCCTTTTGCCGCCGGGGCCTGCGGCCCGGGTGTAGGCCCTCAGCCCTTCCCATCCGCCTTCGCGGCCGAAGCCAGACTCGCGGACGCCGCCAAATCCGGCCGCTGCGTCAAACATATTGGTGCCGTTGACCCACACGACCCCGGCGCGCAGACGTGGCGCGATGTCCAGGGCGGTGTTGATGTTCTCGGACCAGACGCTGGCGGCAAGACCATAGCGCGTGTTGTTGGCCACCTGCACCGCCTCGTCCGGGGTGCGGAACGTGGTGGCGCACAGGACCGGGCCAAAGATTTCATCCTGCATCAGCGCATCGGCAGACGACAAACCGGTGATCAGCGTTGGCGGGTAGAAACACCCCTCGGGGACGGCACAGCGCGCAACATATGTCTCGCCCGCGGTGTTGCTGTCCACCATGGTGCGGATACGCTCCAGCTGCGCGGGATCGACGATGGCGCCCACGTCGATGCTCTTGTCCAGCGGGTCGCCCAGCCGCAGCCCGTCCATACGTGTCCTCAGCCTTGTGTAGACCTGTTCGGCGATGCCTTCTTGCACGATCAGCCGCGATCCCGCACAGCACACCTGGCCCTGGTTGAACCAGATCGCATCCACCAGCCCTTCGACCGCTGAATCGATGTCGGCGTCCTCAAAGACGATGTACGGGCTCTTGCCGCCCAGCTCGAGCGTCAGGGCCTTGCCGCTGCCCGCCGTTGCCTTGCGGATCGCGCGCCCCACTTCGGTCGATCCGGTAAAGGCGACCTTGTCGATCCCGTCATGGGCCACCACCGCCGCTCCGGTCGCGCCATCGCCGGTGACGATGTTCACGACGCCCTTCGGCACACCCACCTGCGCGCACAGCTCGGCGAATCGCAGCGCTGTCAGCGAGGTGTATTCCGCGGGCTTGAGTACAACCGTGTTGCCCATGGCCAGCGCCGGGGCGATCTTCCACGCCAGCATCAGCAGGGGAAAGTTCCACGGGATCACTTGCCCGCATACACCGATCGGTGCGCGGTCTGGCAGCTCTTCTTCCATCAGCTGAGCCATGCCGGCGTGATAGTAGAAATGCCGCTGCGCCAGCGGCACGTCGATGTCGCGCGCCTCGCGGATGGGTTTGCCGTTGTCCAGCGTCTCCAGCACCGCAAAGAGGCGGCTGTGTTTCTGCAGGCCCCTCGCCAGAGCGTACAGCACCCTGGCGCGCCCGTGCCCACCCAATTTGGCCCAGCCAGGCTGGGCTTTGCGCGCTGCGGTCACGGCTGCGTCCACATCCGCGTCCGTGCCTTGGGTCAGATGTGCCAGGGCTTCGCCGGTTGCTGGGTTGCGGCTTGGGAAATCGCTGCGCGCCTCGGTGAAAACGCCGCCGATGAAATGGCCAAAGCTCGCGCCGCGGTCGGCGATCCAGGCTTGCGCCTCGGCCGCGCTTTCGGGCGCTGTGCCGTAGTCCATCGTTTCAAATATCTCGGGCACGGTCATGGCTTCTTCTCTTCACAAATATGGAAAATCCGGCCTCAGCCAATGGCGTGGCGGTGTGAGGCGGAATAGGCTCCGGTGACGTGATGCTCCAGCTGGCGCTCGATATCGCCCAAAAGCGAGGACGCGCCAAAGCGGAACAGGTCCGGCCGCAGCCAGCGGTCGCCCAGCTCGTCCTTGATCAGCGCCAGATACAGCAGCGCGTCCTTCGCCTTGGAGATGCCGCCCGCGGGTTTGTATCCAACGCGCAGACCGGTGCGCGCGTGGTAGTCGCGGATCGCACGCAGCATCACCAGCGTCACGGGCAGGGTGGCGTTGACGCTTTCCTTGCCGGTCGAGGTCTTGATGAAATCGGCCCCCGCCATCATGC
>JAHDCH010000282.1:0-1442 GCA_020629995.1 Pseudaestuariivita sp.
TCCAGCCCCGGCTCGATATCCTCCAGCGGGTAATTGTGCGGCACATAGGCCGCCAGGCAGACCGAACCCCAATCCACCGACTTGTCCGTGCCCGCGACGGTAAAGTTCCCGTCCTTCAGCTCGATATCGGCCTCCGACGCCTCGAGGAGGTGCGCGGCGATCTTCTTGGTCTTGTTGATCACCTTCTCCGCGGCCCGCACCATCGCGCTCCCGCCCACGGCAATCGAGCGCGACCCATAGGTCCCCATGCCCATCGGCACTTTCGACGTATCTCCGTGCACGATCTCGACCATGCTCTCGTCAATGCCGATCATCTCGGCAATCACCTGCGGAAAGGTCGTCTCGTGCCCCTGCCCGTGGCTGTGCGACCCGGTCATCACCACAAGGCCGCCGGTGGCATTCACCCTCACCGTGGCGCTCTCGTACAGCCCCGCTCTCGCGCCCAGCTGCCCCACAAGGTTCGACGGCGCAATCCCGCACGCCTCGATGTAGCAATTCACACCCAGCCCGCGCCACTTGCCCTTGGCCTCCGACGCCGCGCGGCGGGCTGCAAAGCCCGACAAGTCGGCAATCTCCTCCAGCTTGTCCATCGTCGCGTCGTAATCGCCCGTGTCATACTCCACCGCGACGGGCGTTGCGTACGGGAACTGATCAGGCTGGATAAAGTTCTGCCGCCGCAGCGCAATCGGGTCCACACCCAGCTCTCTCGCCGCCTTGTCGATCACCCGCTCCAGCTGGAACGTCGCCTCGGGCCGCCCCGCTCCTCTGTAGGCATCCACCGGCACCGTGTTGGTAAACACCGCCTTGACGTTCACGTAGATCAGCGGCGTCCGGTAATTCCCCGCCATCAGCGTCCCGTGCAGCCATGTCGGCACGCTCGGCGCAAAGGTGCTCAGATACGCGCCCATATTGGCGTAGGTCTCGGTCCGAATGGCAGTAAAGTTGTTGTCCCCATCCAGCGCCAGCTCGATCTTGGTCACGTGATCGCGCCCGTGCGCGTCCGAGATGAACGCTTCACTCCGGCTCGCCGTCCACTTGACCGGCCGGTTACAGGCCTTGGCCGCAAAGGTACAAAACGCCTCTTCCGCATAGTGGAAGATCTTGGTGCCAAAGCCCCCGCCCACATCCGGCGCCACAACGCGCAGCTTGTGCTCGGGGATGCCCAGCACAAACGCCCCCATCAGCAGGCGGATCACGTGCGGGTTCTGGCTGGTGGTGTACAGCGTGCTGTCGTCCGTCCCCCGGTTGTAATCGCCCACGGCCACGCGCGGCTCCATCGGGTTGGCCACCAGCCGGTTGTTCACCAGCTCCAGCGTGGTCACATGCGCCGCGTCCTTGATCGCCTGGTCCACCGCGTCTCGGTTGTCCTCCACAAAGCCCCAGTCATAACACAGGTTGCTGGTCAGATCGTCGTGCACCTTGGTCGCGCCATCCTTCAGCGC
>JAHDCH010000282.1:1542-3939 GCA_020629995.1 Pseudaestuariivita sp.
GCTGGTATCCAGTCCCTTGATCTTCCCGTGCGCCACATCCGAGCGCAGGAAATACACATAGGCCTGCCCGTTCACGTTGATGTCGTCGGTATAATTCCCCGCCCCGGTCAAAAACCGGACGTCCTCCCGGCGCTTCGGCGCCGCGCCAATTCCGTGATCCTTCGGCATTCGTCGTTCCTCCCAAATAGGACCAAGCGCGCCGCCCCTCTCCCGGCCCCCCTTCTTCTGGCTAGAAATATCCCGGGGGGTCCGGGGGGCTGGCCCCCCGGTCGGTCTGTCTTTACTCGGCGGCGATGGCTGTCACGTCCTGACCGGACGCCGCCATGATCGCCTTGACGATGTTGTGGTACCCCGTGCAGCGGCAGATGTTGCCCTCCAGGTACTCCCGGATTTCCTGCTCTGTCGGGCTCGGGTTGTCCTTCAGCAGCGCCGCCGCCGACATCACCATGCCGGGTGTGCAAAAGCCGCACTGCAGCCCGTGATGATCCTGAAACGCCTGCTGGATCGTGCTCAGCGTGCCGTCAGGCGCCGCCTGGCCTTCGATCGTCTGCACATCCGCTCCGTCAGCCTCTGCCGCCAGCATTGTGCAGGCCTTCACTGCCTTTCCGTCCACGTGCACCACGCAGGCCCCGCATTGCGAGGTGTCACATCCCACGTGGGTGCCCGTCAGCCCCAGCTGATCGCGCAGGAACCCGACCAGCAGAGTGCGCCCTTCGACCTCTCCGCTGGCCGCCTTGCCATTCACCGTCATCGATACGTTCGGCATTCACTCCTCCCTATGGAATGCAAATTTCAGCTCTCAGCCAGAGACGATTCTCCCCAGCCAGCCCTTCTTCTCTGCCTCGGCACCCTCCTCCGGGGTCTCCTCAGCCTCGACCGGTGCCGGGGCCACAGCCTCCTGGAACCGGTCAAAAAATTCGTCTGCCATCTTGCGGGCAAAGCCATCCACGATGCGGCTGCCCAGCTGTGCCAGCTTGCCGCCCACCTTGGCCGTCACCTGGTATTCCAGCTGCGTGCCCTCGGGCGTCTCGGTCAGGGTCACATCCGCCCCGCCCTTGGCAAAGCCCGCGGCTCCGCCCTTGCCTTCCCCGGTCAGGGTCAGGCTTTCCGGCTTGGTCATGTCCGACAATGTCACCGCGCCCTTGAAGGTCGCCTTCACCGGCCCGACCTTCTGCACGACCGTGGCGGTGAACCCCTCTTCGGCGCTCCCCTCCATCTCCTTGCAGCCCGGCACGCAGGCCTTCAGAACCTCGGGATCCAGCAGCGCCGCCCACACCGTATCGCGGTCTTTTGCGATAATGCGAGAGCCTGTCATGTCCATGAGGTGCCGCCTTTCGTGTTCGGATGCTCGCGCTACGGTAGCAACGCATTTCCGATCTGCATAGCGGCGTTTTGACACAATCTCGCTGCTGCACCGCAGCATTTCTGCCCATAAATCAAGCAGATGGCCCCTTTGGACCTGTCAGCCAAGCGGCCTATCGCCTGTCGCGGTCCTTGCGTGCACCGCGTCCGCGCCAATGAGTCGGCACGATGATCAACGCTCCGACCGAGGCCACAATGGCCTGCACGCCCGGGGGGCCGAACCTCAGCCCGAACATGAGCGACACGAAATAGAACAGGAAGGCTCCGCCCACGCAGATGATGATCGACGGCAATATGCCGTTGCGGGTAAAGCCCGATTTTTCGGACACATAGCCCACGATCCCCGCGATCACGACCGTTCCGATCAGCGTTGGAAACATCTCACAGCCCTCCCAAGATCTGGCCTTTGGGCACCGGCCAGCCGCGCAGCATGTCACCCGCCTCCGCCGCCGCCTTTCCGGCGCGCTGCACCCTCGTCAGCCGCACCGCGCCGCTTCCGCAAGCCACTGTCAGCGCGTCATCCAGCGTCTCTCCCGGTGCGCCTTTGCCTTCCGCCAGGCGCGAGCCGAGGCACTTGACCCTCTCGCCCCCGATCATCGTCCATGCTCCGGGAAAGGGCGACAGACCCCGGATCATCCGGTCGATGTCACGCGCCGGGGCGCTCCAGTCAATCTTCGCTTCGGCCTTGTCGATCTTGGCCGCATAGGTCACGCCCTCTTCGGGCTGCGGCTCTGGCTTCAGGCTGTCCAGCTTGCCCAGCGCCTCTGTGATCGCCTCCGCGCCCATTTGCGACAGCCTGTCGTGCAGCGCGCCCGTCGTCTCTTCGTCGCCAATCTCCGTCTCTCGCCGCAGCAGAACGGGCCCCGTGTCCAGCCCTGCCTCCATCTGCATGATGCACACGCCCGTCTCTGTGTCGCCCGCCATGATGGCCCTGTGGATCGGCGCCGCACCTCTCCATCTCGGCAACAGCGAGGCGTGGATATTGAGGCACCCCCGCTCCGGCGCATCCAGCACCGCCTGCGGCAGGATCAGCCC
>JAHDCH010000283.1 GCA_020629995.1 Pseudaestuariivita sp.
CCCCAGTGGGCGGCGGATTTGCGGGCGCCGAGGAAGTGGTCGACCTTGGTGAACACATCCGTATGAGCATCGAGGTGGAGGAAAGAGACGGGCTGGCCACCGGTCAGCGAGCCACAGCCGAGGGCCGAGACGATGCCGCCGGTGATCGAGTGGTCGCCGCCGACAGAGACGGGGCGGATGCCACGCGCGTCGAGGTCAGAGTAGTAGGCGGTGATGTCGGCAATAGAGGCTTCGTTGTCATTGGCACGGGGCAGAGGCACATCGCCGAGGTCGGCGATGGCGGCCGCGCTCCAGGGGTCCAGCCCCATGTCCAGGTGCATGCGGCGGCCCACGGCGGACACGTTGCGCACGGCACGGGGGCCAAGGTGCTGGTCACGTTCGGTGGTGCCGTTGCCGGTGCTGTGGGGGACGCCCACAAGGCCGATGTCCTGAGCGCCCGGGGCCTCGTGCGGGCACCGGAAGAAGGTGGGCACGCCCCACCAGTAGAGGTTCTCCATCATGGAGCTGTGATGTGGATCGCGCATGCTGGCCCCCTGCCCTGTCTGAGGCGCAGGGTGAAGGGGCAAAGGGGGGGCGTCAAGCGGCGCGGGTGCCGGAGAAGGTGCCTTTGGCGAACATGCCGAACTTGACGGTGCCGGACAGGTCATCGCCAGCGATGGTGCCCGAGAATTTCATGGTCATGGGCATGGGGCGGTCGATGCCGACATTGAAGGCCAGAGCCTCCCCGGAATGGCTCAGCGCCTCCATCGGGCCGGAGCCGCCTTTGCCGGTCATCTGGCCGGTGTCGCCATCCCAGCTGATCCGGGCCGGTGTGTCGCCCAGAGGCGAAGAGATGGTGATGTCGAAGATATGCATGATCGCTCCCGTTTGGGGATGGTGTGACAAGCGAGCGCGCGGCGGCCAAGCGTGACGTGGGGGCAGAGCACGAAAAAGGCGCCCGGTGGGGGGCGCCTTGGGGGATTGGCAGTGGAGCGGGCGATGGGTGGCAAGCACCCATCCTACGCCAGATGTGTAGGGTGGGTGCTGGTCACCCACCGCCCGGCCCGGGATCAGAGCGTGGGGTAGATCGGGAAGCGGGCGCAGAGGGCCTCGACCTCGGCCTTGACCTTGGCTTCGACGGCGGAATTGCCCTCTTCACCATTGGCGGCAAGCCCGTCGACCACTTCGATGATCCAGTCGGCAATCTGGCGGAACTCGGCCTCGCCAAATCCGCGGGTGGTGCCGGCTGGAGAGCCGAGACGGATGCCTGAGGTGACCATCGGCTTTTCAGGATCGAACGGCACGCCGTTCTTGTTGCAGGTGATATGCGCGCGGCCCAGAGCCTTTTCGGTGGCGTTGCCCTTGACGCCTTTGGGGCGCAGATCAACCAGAACGACATGCGTGTCGGTGCCATGGGTCACGGTGTCCAGACCGCCCTTGATCAGCTGATCCGACAGAGCCTGCGCATTGGTGATGACCTGCTGGATGTAGGTCTTGAACTCGGGGCGCAAAGCTTCGCCGAAGGCCACGGCCTTGGCCGCGATCACATGCATCAGGGGGCCGCCCTGAATGCCGGGGAAGATGGCCGAGTTGAACTTTTTCGCCAGAGCCTCGTCATCGGTGAGGATCATGCCGCCGCGCGGGCCACGCAGGGTCTTGTGCGTGGTGGTGGTGGCCACATGCGCATGCGGGAAGGGCGAGGGATGTTCGCCCGCGGCCACGAGACCGGCAAAGTGGGCCATGTCCACATGCAGGTAGGCGCCGACGCTGTCGGCGATCTCGCGCATGCGGGCAAAGTCGATCTGGCGCGGGATGGCCGAGCCACCGGCGATGATCAGCTTGGGCTGGTGTTCGGTCGCAAGGCGCTGGACCTCGTCGTAATCCAGCATGTTGTCCTGTTTGCGCACGCCGTACTGGATGGCGTTGAACCATTTGCCCGACTGGTTGGGCTTGGCCCCGTGGGTCAGGTGGCCGCCGGCATCAAGGCTCATGCCGAGGATCGTGTCGCCCGGCTGGAGCAGAGCGGTGAACACGCCCTGGTTGGCCTGGCTGCCCGAGTTGGGCTGAACATTCGCAAAACCGCAGCCGAACAGCTGGCACGCCCGGTCGATGGCCAGGTTTTCGGCCACGTCCACATACTGGCACCCGCCATAGTAGCGGCGGCCCGGGTAGCCTTCGGCGTATTTGTTGGTCATCACCGAGCCTTGCGCCTCCATCACCGCCTTGGAGACGATGTTTTCGGAGGCGATCAGCTCGATCTCGTCGCGCTGGCGGCCCAGCTCGTCGTCCATGGCGGCCTGGATGGCCGGATCGCTATCTGCCAGGGATTTGGTGAAAAAACCGGTGTCACGGTGCGGCGCATTCATGGGACGACCCTCCTGTCGTGCGGTGCGTTTGGCGCCGGTTTAGGGCAATCGCAGGGCTTGGGGAAGTGCCGGGAAAAGAATACTTTGGTATACGGGGACGCGTGCTGGTGCAGGAGCGGGAACTGTGCTTGTGTCGCGGAACATCAAGGGGAGGTGCGCATGGCGCTGAAATTGGCATTCACCGCGTCCAGCGCGCCGGCGGCCGTGGCGGCATGTGACGCGCTGATCCGCGCCTACGGGCAGGTGGACGAGGCCGAGGCCGACGTGATCGTGGCCCTGGGGGGCGACGGGTTCATGCTGCAGACCCTGCACAGGACCGAAGGCCTGCCCGCCCCCGTCTACGGGATGAACCGCGGCACGGTCGGATTCCTGATGAACGAATTCAGCGCCGATGACCTGCCCGAGCGGCTGGGCGCAGCCGAAGAGGCGCTGATCAATCCGCTGAGGATGGAGGCCACGACGGTCACGGGAGAGGTCCGCCGGGCGCTGGCCATCAACGAGGTGTCGCTGCTGAGGCAGGGCCCGCAGGCCTCGAAGCTGCGGATCGCCGTCGACGGGCGCCCGCGCATGGACGAGCTGGTCTGCGACGGGGCGCTGGTGGCCACGCCCGCAGGATCGACGGCTTACAATTATTCGGCGCACGGGCCGATCCTGCCCATCGGGGCGGATGTGCTGGCGCTGACCGCGATGGCGGCTTTCAGGCCCCGGCGCTGGCGCGGCGCGCTGCTGCCCAAGGGCGCGCGCGTGACGTTCGAGGTGCTGGACGCAGAAAAGCGCCCCGTGATGGCCGAAGCGGATGCCCGGGCGGTGCGCAACGTGTTGCGCGTCGACGTGGCGAGCGAGCCGAAGATCACGCACAGGTTGCTGTTCGATCCCGGGCACGGCCTGGAAGAGCGGCTGATCCGCGAGCAATTCGCATGACTGCCGCCACCTGGAGCTATCCGACCGAAGTGCGCTTTGGCGCGGGCCGGGTGGCCGAGCTGGCGCAGGCCTGCGCGGACGCAGGCATCAAGCGCCCGCTGCTGGTGACGGATCGGGGCCTTGCGGGCCTGCCGATGGTGGCAGGCGTGCTGGACCGGCTGGACAGAGCAGGCCTGGGCCGCGCGCTGTTTTGCGAAGTGGACGCGAATCCGACCGGGCAGAACCTGGATGCGGGCGTCCGGGCCTTCAAGGCCGGGGGGCACGACGGGGTTGTGGCCCTGGGCGGAGGCTCGGCCCTCGATCTGGGCAAGCTGGTGGGGTTCATGGCCGGGCAGACGCGGCCGGTCTGGGATTTCGAGGACATCGGCGATTGGTGGACCCGCGCAGACCCGGACGCGATCCGGCCCAGCGTGGCGGTGCCCACAACGGCGGGCACGGGATCAGAGGTCGGGCGCGCGGGCGTGCTGACCCACACGGCCCGGGGCGAGAAGAAGATCATCTTTCACCCCAAGGTGCTGCCGCAGGTGGTGATCTGCGATCCCGAGCTGACGGTTGGCCTGCCCCCTGCCCTGACGGCGGGCACCGGGATGGATGCCTTTGCCCATTGCCTTGAGGCGTATTGTTCGCCGCACTTCCATCCGATGAGCCAGGGGAT
>JAHDCH010000284.1 GCA_020629995.1 Pseudaestuariivita sp.
GGAACACGCGCTTGCCGGTGCGTTTGAAGTAGAGCACCTGGATGATGACGGACAGGGCCTCGACGACAAAGATGCCGCCGACGATGGCGAGGACGATCTCGTGTTTCGTGGCCACGGCGATGGCGCCGAGGGCCCCGCCCAGAGCCAGAGAGCCGGTGTCGCCCATGAAGACGGCGGCGGGGGGGGCGTTGTACCACAGAAAACCGAGGCCGCCGCCGATGAGGCCCGCGACGAAGACAAGGATTTCGCCGGTGCCCGGCACGTAGTGGACGTCAAGATATTCGGTGAAGTCGACCCGGCCCACGGCATAGGCGATCACGCCGAGAGCGCCCGACGCGATCATCACGGGCATGATGGCAAGGCCGTCGAGCCCATCGGTCAGGTTCACCGCGTTGGCGGCGCCGACGATCACCACGATGGCAAAGGGCACAAAGAGGTAGCCGAGGTTGACAAGAACGTCCTTGAACACAGGCAGGGCGAGCTGGTTTTGCAGGGCCTCAGGGTGGTAGGCGGCGGCCCAGAACCCGGCGATGGCGGCAATGACAAAGCCCAGAAGAAGGCGGATCTTGCCCGGAACGCCGGCGGTGTTCTGCTTGGAGACCTTGGCATAATCATCCGCAAAGCCGATGGCGCCGAAAGAAAAGGTCACGAAGAGGACAAGCCAGACATAGGGGTTGTCGAGCCGCGCCCACAGCAGAGTGGAGGTTAGCAGCGCGGTCAGGATCAGAAGGCCGCCCATGGTGGGCGTGCCGGCCTTGACGAAATGGCCTTCGGGGCCGTCATCGCGGATCGGCTGGCCTTTGCCCTGGCGGCGGCGCAAAACGTTGATCAGGGGTTTGCCGAACACGAACCCGAAGACCAGAGCGGTAAAGAACGCGCCACCGGCCCGAAAGGTGATGTAGCGGAAGAGGTTGAAGAAGCCGCCGTCATCAGAAAGCAGCGTCAGCCAGTATAACACGTCACTCGTCTCCCGTATTGGCCAGCGCGGGATGGCCCAATTTGCGGATAGCGTCAACCACGCGGGCAAGCCCGGTGGACAGGCTGGCCTTGACCAGCACCACGTCGCCGGCATCCAGATGGCGGCGCACATGGGGCACCATGGCGGCGGCATCCTCGGCCCAATCGCCTCGTTTGGCAGCCGGCAGGGCCATGTAAAGATGATGCGCGAGGGGGCCGATGCAGTGGACCCGGTCAACCGCCTGCATCGCGGGCAGGTCGGCCACGGCGGCATGCACGGCAGCCTCGGTCGGGCCGATTTCCTTCATGTCGCCGATATAGGCGATGCGGCGCCCCTTGGACACGCGGCCAAGGTCGGATTGCGGCTGAGAGGCGGCGAGCACCTCGAGAGCGGCCTCGAGCGACGCGGGGTTGGCGTTGTAGCTGTCGTCGAAGAGGGTCAGCGACAGGCGGTCGTCGGTGGGATCAAAGCGGATGATCTCTTGGGTGCCGCGGCCCTTGTAGGGACGCCATTGGCCCAGAGCGACCGCAGACAGGGCAAGGTCGGCACCAAGAGCCTCGGCTGCGGCCAGCGCGCCAAGGGCGTTCATCGCGAAATGCGCACCGGGCGAGGTGATCTTGAAGCTGAGCGCACCGTCGGGCGTGTCGGCCTGGGCAACGGTGGTGCCGCCCGCAACGTTCACCGCGCCCAGCGTCCAGCCCGGGGCTGTGGTGCCGAACCAGCGGGTGTCGATCCCCGTGGCGGCCTCGGCCAGGACCGGGCGGGTGTCCACATCGTGGTTCAGGACGGCAATGCCGCCGGGCTCCAGCCCCGTCAGGATCGACGCCTTTTCAGCGGCGATGCCACCCAGCGAGCCAAACGCCTCGAGATGGGCGGCGGCGATGGTGGTGACCATGGCGACATGCGGGCGGGCCTGCGCCGCAAGAGGGGCGATTTCGCCGGGGTGGTTCATGCCGATCTCGATGATCGCATAGTCGGTCGCGGCGGGCATCCGGGCCAGCGTCAGGGGCACGCCCCAGTGGTTGTTGTAACTGTCGACGGACGCATGCGTCGCCCCCTGCCCCGCCAGCATGGCGCGGAGCATTTCCTTGGTCGAGGTTTTGCCGACCGAGCCGGTGATGGCAACGACACGCGCGCCGGTGCGGGCGCGGGCGGCGCGGCCGAGGTCTTCGAGCGCGGCTTGCACATCGGGCACGATCAGGAGGGGCGCATCCGCCGGCACGCCATCGGGCACATGGGTGACCAGCGCGGCGGCGGCACCTTTTCCCAGCGCCTGCGCAACGAATTCGTGCCCGTCGCGGGCGGCTTTGAGCGCAACGAACAGATCGCCGGGCTGAAGCGTGCGGGTGTCGATCGACACGCCGTTTGCCTGCCATTCAGCCGTGGCCGTGCCACCTGTTGCGGCGGCGGCATCCGCCGAGGTCCAGAGAGGGAGTGAGGTCATGCGAGTTTTCCGTCGAGGGCCGCTACGGCCACGCTGGCCTGTTCGGCATCGTCAAAGGGCAGGATCTGATCACCGACGATCTGGCCTGTTTCGTGCCCCTTGCCCGCGATCAGCAGGGCATCGCCGGGGCCAAGCGCGTCCACGGCGCGCAGGATCGCTTCGGCCCTGTCGGCGACTTCGGTTGCACCGGGGGCGCCTTGCATCACGGCGGCGCGGATCAGGGCGGGGTCTTCGGTGCGCGGGTTGTCATCGGTGACAAAGACGATGTCGGCATGGTCTGCCGCCGCGCGTCCCATCAAAGGGCGTTTGCCTGCGTCGCGGTCGCCGCCCGCGCCAACGATGGCGACGAGGCGGCCCATCACATGCGGGCGCATGGCTTTGAGAGCGGTTTCGACCGCATCGGGCGTATGGGCATAATCGACAAACACCGCCGCGCCATTGTCGCGGGTGGCGGCCAGCTGCATGCGCCCGCGCACGGTGGTCAGCTCGGGCAGCGCCGAGACGACGCGCGCGGGGCTTGACCCACAGGCGTGTACCAGCCCTGCCGCGATCAGCACGTTTTCGGCCTGGAACCCGCCGATCAGCGACAGGCGCAGCTGGTAGGGCGTGCCGTCCCATTCGATGCGGATGTCCTGACCGGTGGCATCAAAGCGCTGCGCGACAAGGCGCAGGTCGGCATCCGGCCCGGTGCCGACGCGGATCACCTTCTGGCCGCTGCCCTGCGCCAGCGCGGCCATATCCGGGCCGCGCAGATCGTCGATGTTGATCACCGCCGTGCCTTCGGGCGGCAGCACGCGGGTGAAGAGGCCCGCCTTGGCCTCGAAATAGGCATCAAAGGTCTCGTGATAATCGAGATGGTCCTGCGTGAAATTGGTAAAGCCGGCGGCCTTGAGATGCACCCCGTCGAGCCGTTTCTGATCGAGCCCGTGCGACGACGCCTCCATCGCGGCATGGGTGATGCCGTGCGCGGCCGCTTCGGCAAGAGCGCGGTGGAGCGTGATCGGTTCGGGCGTGGTGTGGCCAAGGGGGGCCGTCCAGGCGCCTTCGACACCGGTGGTGCCAAGGTTGACGGCCTGTTTGCCAAGGGCGATCCAGATCTGGCGGACAAAGCTGGCGACCGACGTCTTGCCATTGGTGCCGGTCACGGCGGCCATGCGGGCGGGCTGGGTGCCGAACCACAGCGCCGCCGCGCCTGACAGGGCCTGACGCGGGTCTTCGGCGATGATCAGGGCGGGGTCGTGTTCGGCAAGATCGTCCCTTGCGATGCGGGCGCCTTCGGCGTCGGTCAGGATGGCAGCGGCCTCCATCCGCAGGGCATAACGGATGAACTCGGCCCCGTGCACGCGGCTGCCGGGCAGCGCGGCGAACAGGAAGCCGGGGCGCACCTCGCGGCTGTCGACGGCAAGGCCGGTGATGTCGGCCTCGCGCCCACCGGCTGCATGCAGGCCCAGATCGGTCAGGGTTTTGGAGGTTGCCGCCATGGCGCGCCTTTACGTCCGCTCGC
>JAHDCH010000285.1 GCA_020629995.1 Pseudaestuariivita sp.
CGCGCGTAGGGCATCATGCCCTTGATGATCTTTGCATCGGGTTCGCTCAGCACGGTGGTGCCGCGCGCATCGCGCAGGAACTTGTTGGTGCGTTTGATCATGCCGTGGCGCTTGCCGGCCTGGGCCGCCTTGACCTTGCCACTGGCGGTCATCTTGAACCGCTTCTTGCAGCTCGACTTCGTCTTCATCTTGGGCATTTCCGGCTCCTTGCAAAGGCTTCGGGTAGACGCGCGACTCGGCATGCCACATGGGCCGGACGCGCGGAGTGAAGCCGCCGTATAGGCAGCATTCCGGCACGGGGCAAGAGGAAAAGGGCCGCAAGCGCCCCGCCAAAGGCGTCAGCCGATCAAGCGGGCCACGACCTGGACAAACACATCCGGGATCTGTTCGAGCCGATAGCCCCCGGGTTTGGTGCCGAGGGCATAGGCAATCATCCCGCCAGCGATCAGCACGGTGATCGCCGCCACGCGAGGAGCACGCGCCTCGGTCAGGGCAGAGACGATGGCAGGGATCGACAAGGCCCCCAATACCAGCCCGATGACCAGCGCAAGATCGGGATCAATGTTCATGGCACGCTCCGTTGCAGACGCGCGCCAAGGTTACTCTGGATCGGCGTTGTAAATCAAACGTTCGTCGCAGGGCGCGACCCGCAGGATGTTGGTGGTGCCCGACGTGTTGAACGGCACGCCCGCGGTCACGACGATCTGGTCCTGCATCTGGGCATAGCCATCGTCCAGAGCCGCCCGAGCGGCGGTGACCACCGCCATCTTGAAGCGATCAAGCTCGCCCGCCAGCACGCAATTGGTACCCCAGGTCAGAGCCAGCCGCCGGGCCGTGCGCTGTTGCGAAGACAGGGCGAGGATCGGAACACGCGGGCGTTCGCGTGCCACAAGAAGAGCCGTGCCGCCCGATTGGGTGTAACAGCAGATCGCCTTGATGTCGGTTGTCTCGGCGATCTCGCGCGCGGCGGCGACGATGCCGTCCGCCACGGTCGAACGGTTGGCGGTGCGCGAGGCCTCGATCACATCGCGGTAGGTGGGATCGGCCTCGACCTCTTCGGCGACGTTGTTCATCGTTGTGACGGCTTCGATCGGATAGGATCCGGCGGCGGATTCCGCCGACAGCATGATCGCATCGGTGCCCTCGTAGATGGCGCCCGACACGTCCGACACTTCGGCGCGGGTGGGCATGGGGCTGTCGATCATCGATTCGAGCATCTGGGTCGCCACGATCACCGGCTTGGCCGCCGCACGGCATTTGCGCACCAGACGTTTCTGGATCGGCGGGACCGAGTGCACGGGCAGCTCGACGCCCAGATCGCCACGGGCGACCATGATGCCGTCCGAAGCGCTGAGGATGTCGTCAAACGCCTCGATCGCGGCGGGCTTTTCGATCTTGGACAGGATCGCGGCGCGGCCATTGCACAGATCGCGCGCCTCGCGCACGTCGGCCACACGCTGCACGAACGACAGCGCCAGCCAGTCGACGCCCAGCTCGCACACAAACTCAAGATCCTTGCGGTCCTTGTCCGACAGGGCGGCCAGGGGCAGCACCACATCGGGCACGTTCACGCCCTTGCGGTCGGAAATCTCGCCGCCCGCGACAACGGTGCATTCGGCGAAATCGGGGCCGCAGGACGTGACCTTGAGGCGGATCTTGCCATCGTTGACCAGCAGCGTCGCGCCGGGTTCCAGCGCATCAAAGATCTCGGGGTGAGGCAGGCAGACGCGGGTTGCATCCCCCGGCGCCTTGTCCAGATCCATGCGGAACGCCGCCCCATCGGCCAGCTCGTGCGGGCCATCGGCAAAGGTGCCCACGCGCAGCTTGGGGCCCTGCAGGTCAGCGAGGATCGCGATGGGAGAGCCGACATCCGCCTCGATCTTGCGGATGATGGCGTGGCGTTCGGCAATCTCGGGGTGCGAGCCATGGCTCATGTTGAGCCGGAAGACATCGGCGCCCGCCTCGTGCAGGGCGCGGATGGTGTCATAATCGCTTGAGGCCGGGCCCAGCGTCGCCACGATCTTGGTGTTGCGGTTGCGTTTCATGGCGGAACGTCCTCCGGGTCGTCGGGTCTCGGGCGCTACCTGCCAGCCGGATGCGGTTTCGGCAACCGGTTTCGGGCGGGCGGGCGCGGGCCGCTGTTATCGCTAACGAAATCGGGGGCCTTATTGCCTGTTTTCCGCGCGGCGGCAACAGGCTATGAGGCAATGCAGGAATTTTCGGGGGCCGCGATGAGCTTTGAGCCGTTCCATATCGAAGGCGACGCGCGCAAGAGCCGCTGGCTGATCACCTGCGACCATGCCGCGAACACGCTGCCGCCGCGCTGGCCCGATCTGGGCCTGCCCGCGGCCGAAATGGCCCGCCATATCGCCTATGACATCGGCGCCGCGGGCGTGGCGCGGGCGCTGGGGCGGCTGATGGATGCGCCGGTGATCCTGTCGAATTTCTCGCGCCTGGTGATCGACCCGAACCGGGGCGAAGACGACCCGACGCTGGTGATGCGCCTGTATGACGGGACGATCATTCCCGGCAACCGCCACGCCGATGACGCCGACATCGCCGCGCGGCTGGACAGCCTGCACCGCCCCTATCACGACGCGCTGGCGCGGCTGGCCGCGCGGCAGGACAACACCGCGCTGGTGTCGGTGCATTCGTTCACGCCGCAGCTGAAGGGCCGCCCGCCCCGCCCCTGGGAGGTCGGCATCCTGAGCGCCTGGGACCGCAGGCTGGCCGAGCCGGTGCTGGAGGGCCTGCGCGCAGGCGCCAGCCTGACGGTGGGCGACAACGCGCCGTACGTGGGCCATCTGCCGGGCGATGCCATGCACCGCCACGCGCTGATCCCGGGGCGGCAGAACGTGCTGCTGGAGCTGCGGCAGGACCTGATCGCCGACCCTGCCGGGCAAGAGGCCTGGGCCGCGCGCCTTGCGCCGATCCTCGAGGCGGGACTGACACAAGCCGAAGGAGGCACGGATGCCGCATCTGACCCTTGAATACGACACCGCCGCCGAGCGCGCCGGCAACCTCAGCGAGGTCACGCGCGCGCTGTTCAACGTCCTGTACGGCCATGATGCCGTGCCCAACAAGGCCGCGATCAAGGTGCGCGCCCTGCCCTGCCCTCACGCGCTGACGGGCGCTGACCGGCAGGGGATGGTGCATGCGACGCTGTGGCTCTTGCCCGGGCGGGACGAGGCCACCAAATCAGACCTGTGCCAACAGCTGGTGGACGAAATGGCGCGCCGCCTGCCCGAGGTGGGCAGCGTCAGCGCCGACGTTCAGGATCTGAGCACAGCTTATGCCAAGAGGGTTTTGTAGAGATGGACCAAGCCACACGCACCGAACTGGAAGCCGCGGCCTTTCGCCGGTTGCAAAAGCACCTGATCGAGGACCGCCCCGAGGTGCAGAACATCGATATGATGAACCTCGCAGGGTTCTGCCGCAATTGCCTGAGCCGCTGGATGCAGGAAGAGGCCGCCGAGCGCGGCATCGAGATCGGCAAGATGGAAGCGCGCGAGATGTTCTATGGAGAGCCGTTCGACAACTGGAAGGCGCGGCACCAGACCGAAGCCAGCCCCGAGGCGCAGGCCCGGTTCGCACGCGAAGCGGCCATTGCCCACGCCAGCGACCCGGATGGCGATGGCGGCGAATAGCGCGCATGGCTGGCCACGAAAATTCGCGCGAATTTTCGTTGCGGCAGGGCAAAGCACAAAAGAAGGCCCCGGAGCAGTGAGCACCGGGGCCTTTTGGTTGGCGGTGTCAGCCGCGGTCAGTAGACGTCGCCGCCCTTGACCCGGTTGGAGAACTCGGTCGCGCCACCGGCGGCCAGCACCTGCGCCTGCGCAACCCATTCGTCGCGCGACACGCGGCC
>JAHDCH010000008.1 GCA_020629995.1 Pseudaestuariivita sp.
TTCATCGGCGCGTCCATGGCGGCGCCGGTCGCCACCAGCGCGGTGGCGAGTACAGTCGCGAAACTCATGTTGTCTTTCCTTGGCAGCTCTCAGCTGACCGCGCGGCGCCGTTTGACCTTGGGCACCTGCCGCATCAGCAACAGTACACCCACAACCCCGAGGTAGATCAAAGGTTCCACCTGCCAGCCTTTGACCAGCATGACAAAATGCACCGCGCCCAGGATCGCCGCCGGATAGGTCAGCAAATGCAGCCTGCTCCATGCGCCCGCGCCCAGACGGCGCACCGACAGGTTGTTCGACGTCAGCGCCAGAGGCAGCATCAGCACAAACGCCGCCATACCAACCGTGATGTATGGTCTTTTGTATATGTCGGCGATGATCTGGCTTGGGATCTGCACATCCAGCACCAGCCAGACCAGCAAATGCCCCAATATATAAAAGAAGGTCAGCACGCCCAGAGCGCGCCGGAACTTGATCAGGTTGATCCCCGCAAACCGGCGCAAGGGCGAGATGCACAGCGTCGCGATCAGCAGCCACAGCCCCCACAGCCCCATCTGGTGCTCCATCACCTTGACCGGATCAACGCCCAAGGCCCCCGTCAGCCCGGCAATGAACAGCCAGACCGGCGGAATGGCCCCCAGTATATACAGGGGCCACGCGGGCACGCGCCGCAGCGCGCCGTTTATGCTGTCCGTCAGGGCCATCAATAGAACTTGGACAGGTCCATGCCTTCGTAGAGGCCGGCCACCTCTTCTTCGTAGCCGTTGAACATCAGCGTCGGCTGGCGCTTGGCAAAGAGCCCGCTGCCGATCACCCGCTCGCTCGCCTGGCTCCAGCGCGGGTGGTCCACCTGCGGGTTCACGTTCGAATAAAATCCGTACTCGCGCCCGTTCGCCTTGTTCCAGCTGGTCGGCGGCTCCTGGTCCGTCACGGTGATGCGCACGATCGACTTGATCGACTTGAAGCCATACTTCCACGGCACGACCAGCCGCATCGGCGCGCCGTTCTGGTTGGGGATGTCGCGGCCGTAGATGCCTGTGGCCATCATGGTCAGCGGGTGCATCGCCTCGTCCATGCGCAGCCCTTCGACATAAGGCCAGTCCAGCACGGGATAGGCGAGGCCGGGCATCTGATCCGGGCGGTTCGCTGTTTCAAAGGCGACGTACTTGCCCTCTGCCTGCACGCCGGCCATCTCCAGCAGGTCTTTCAGCTCGAACCCGTTCCACGGGATCACCATGCTCCACGCCTCGACACAGCGAAAGCGATAGATCCGCTCTTCGATGGTCATGGCGGCCATGATGTCGTCCATCTTGTAGGTGCCGGGCTTGTCGACCATCCCGTCGATCACAACCTCCCAGCCTTCGGTGATCAGGCTGCCGGCGTATTTGGCCGGATCGCTCTTGCCCGTGCCGAATTCGTAAAAGTTGTTGTAGCTGGTGATGTCTTCCCAGCTGTTCGGCTCCGGCGTCTCGGCCTTGGCCGCCTTGGGCAGCACGCTTGCCAGCCCCAAGCCCATTGCGCCCGCCATGATCTGGCGACGGTTCAGATACGCAGCCTCGGGGGTCACGTCGTCCCACGTCAGGTCATTCTTCCAGCGATGCGCCATGTTGGCCTCCGTTATGGGTTTGTCTCAGACACGCATGCGTGCCGCCTTTGGTTTCACATATATAATGCGCGTGCGTCACGTCCCGTGACGGGGCCTCACGCATTCGTGCCTTCAAGGTGATCTGCATAAAGGCGGTCCATCGCCACGCTGGACCCGTTGTCCTGCACGATCCGCACGTGATGCGGCCGCATCTGGCGCGGCCCTTCCACGCCCACCGAATGCGCGATCATGTCGACCTCCTTGACCAGCTGCCTGGCATAGCTGGCCACCCGGTCTTCCTTGTCCTCGGGCACCAGCCCCTTCTGAAAGCGCTTGTCATGGGTGGTGATGCCCGTGGGGCAGGTATTCTTGTTGCATTTCAGCGCCTGAATGCACCCAAGCGAAAACATGAACCCCCGGGCCGAGACGCAAAAGTCCGCCCCCGTGGCCAGTGCCCAGGCCACATCGCCCGGCACCATCATCTTGGCGCTCGCAATCAGGCGGATCCGGTCCTTCAGCCCCGCCCGGTCGCGCAGGCCCGCCACGATGGGCAGCGCCTCGCGGATGCTGAGCCCCACCAGATCCATCAGCGGCATCGGCGCCGCGCCCGTGCCGCCCTCACCCCCGTCGACTGTAATAAAGTCAGGCGCCCTTTCGGGCCCTTGTTTCACAATCTCATCAAACAGCGGCGCAATCTGCCGGGCCGAGCCGACGACGATCTTGATCCCCACCGGCTTGCCCGTGACCTCGCGCACCCGCGCGATGAAGTCCAGCAGCTCGGCGGTGTCGCCAATCTCCGGGTGCCGGTTGGGCGAGATGCTGTCGCTGCCTTCCTCGATCCCGCGCACCTTGGCGATCTCGGGGGTGACCTTTGCCCCGGGGAGGATGCCTCCCTTGCCGGGCTTGGCCCCCTGGGCCAGCTTGACCTCGAACATGCGAACGTGGTCGTGCGCCGCCACTTCTCGCAGCTTGTCTTCGTCCAGCGCTCCGTCCTTTGTGCGCACCCCGTATTTGGCCGTGCCAATCTGAAAGACGATGTCGCAGCAGCCCTCAAGGTGATAGGCCGACAGGCCCCCCTCTCCGGTGTTCAGCCAGATGCCCGCCTTGGCCGCGCCCCGGCTCAGCGCCTGCACCGCCGGTTTGGAAATCGCCCCATAGGACATGCCCGAGATGTTGAAGAACGACGGCGCGTGATACGGCTTGGCCGTACCCTCTCCGATCACCAGCGCCTCGGTGCCCGCGTCCGGCTTGTCCAGCGGCGGATAGGCCGCGTTCACGAACAGCGGCGTGCCCGGCACGGCGACGTTGCGGGTCGACCCAAAGGCAATCGTGTTGCCCTTGCCCTTGGAGGCCCGCTCGACCCAGTTGCGCTGTGCGCGGTTGAACGGCAGCTCTTCTCGGTCCATCGCGAAAAAGTACTGGCGAAAGAATTCGCCCAGCTCGCTGAAGATATGCCGGAACCGTCCGATCACCGGATAATTGCGCCGGATCGCGTCGGCCTTTTGCGTGCGGTCGATCACGAACAGCACCACCAGCGCCAACGCCGCCAGCCCCAGCACCCAGACAAACAGGATCACCGCCGCGTCCAGCACCTGCATCGCAAAACCCATACCGCTCTCTCTGTATATATATGTGTCTCTGGACCCGACCCTGCGCGTGGCCGCGTGCCGTGGCAAGACCCAACGCGGGAAAGTGACCGCGAGGTTCCCCGCAACAGTCACCGCGACACCTGCCAGATTGTCGCCCGGTGGGAGACGTGCCGCCCCTCTGCTCGGGCGGTTTTTGTCGAAATTATGTCAAATGGCCGAAATCCCGCCACATTTCGGGCCGTGTCGCCTAGCCTGTCCGGCGGGGGATTCGGCTCGACCGTGTTAGGGGAACTTGAGAAGACATGCCTATTCTATTCGGAACAAACGGTGATGACACGATCACCGGCAACGTCGCGAACGAGACGTGGAACCTGCTGGACGGGAACGACCTGTTCACCGGCAACACCGGCAACCATTTTGTGATCGGCGGCAACGGCGATGACACGATCGACGGGCGCGGCGGGATGGATGACATCCTTGGCGGCGCGGGCGCGGACAGGCTGCTGGGCGGAGGCGGCGACGACACGCTTCAGGGCGAAGACGGCGACGATTTCCTGATCGGTGGTGCTGGGATGGACCTGCTGGTCGGCGGCAACGACAACGACCGTGTGAACGGCGGCAACGGCGACGACGAATTGTTCGGCAACGATGCCGAAGACACCCTGCTGGGCGGATCGGGCAATGACTTTCTGAACGGCGGGGCGAATGACGACACTCTGATCGGCGGCGCGGGCAACGACACCCTGACCGGCGAAGACGGCGCGGACCGGTTCACCTTTACCACCGCTCTGGGTGACGCGGACGTCATCACCGATTTCGAAGTCGGCATCGACCGGATCGACCTGCGCCCCATGGGCGTTCAGCATCTGGGCGATATCGTCGTTTCGGGCGATGTGTCCTCGACCACGATCACCGTGACCGCTTCGGGTGACACGATCACCGTGGGCAACGTGGGCGTGGCCGATTTTGATCTGGCCGACCTGTTCCTGCCCGCCGCCCCCCTGCCCGCCGCGCTGTTCTCCGACAGCGGCGACGTGGTGCATGACGACAACGGCAGCAACATCCTCAATGGCCTTGGCGGATCGGATTACATCTCGGGCCGGCTGGGGGATGACACGATCACCGGCGATGCAGGCCGTGATACGATCCTCGGCGGTCAGGGCAACGATGCGCTGCATGGCGGGTCGGGCGATGACAAGGTCTATGGCAACGACGGCAACGACAACATGTCGGGCGATGCCGGCAACGACCGCATGGATGGCGGCGCCGGCGACGATACGCTGGACGGCGGCAACGCCAACGACCTGCTGTTTGGCGGCGTCGGCGCGGACGTGCTGATCGGCGAAAACGGCAATGACCGCATGTTCGGTGGCGACGATGCCGACGTCCTTCTGGGCGGCGCGGGCGCCGACCGCATGGATGGCGGCACCGGCGATGACACGCTGAACGGCGGCTGGGGCAAAGACACCATGACAGGCGGTGACGGCGCCGATGTCTTTGTCTTTGAACAACGCGGAAACGACGACGTGATCCGCGATTTCGAAGACGGCGTCGACATCATCGACCTGACCGCGATGACCTCGATCGGCGTTTCGTCCTATTCGGACCTGACGATCACCCAGTCCGGCGACGACGTCCTGATCGTGATGGACGACTACCACTCGATCACCCTGGCGGACACGGATCTGGCCTCGGTCGATGCGTCCGACTTCGTGTTCGGCTTCTTCGTGGCCACCTAAGGCCCGCGCCGCGTTTCGCAAATTGCAGGCCCGCAGGCTTCCCTGCGGGCCTTTGCTTTGGCAGGGTGCCCCAAAGAACAGGAGCGCCCCATGACCACCCCCACCGCCCTCATCACCGGAGCCGCGCGCGGCATTGGCCTGGCCACCGCGCGGATGCTGCAATCCCGGGGCTGGAACGTGGCCCTTCTGGACCGCGACGCTGACGAACTTGCGACCGCCGCCGCCGACCTGCCCGCGGGTCAGACCCTGACCCTGACACAGGATATCTCGGATCCGCAGGCCGCGCCCGTGTTCCTGCGCGCGGTTGACCAGCGGTTCGGCCGCCTCGACGCGCTGGTGAACAACGCCGGGGTGGCCGATTTTGGCCCGATCGGGGACACCGGCTTTGACCGCTGGCGCACCGTGATGGAAACCAACCTCGACGGCACCTTCCTGACCACCCAGGCCGCCACGCCGATGCTGAGGGACACGCGCGGCGCCATCGTCAACATCGCGTCGATCTCGGGCCTGCGCGCCTCGACCCTGCGGGTGGCCTATGGCACGTCCAAGGCCGCCGTGATCGCCCTGACCCAGCAACAGGCCGTCGAACTGGGCGAATACGGCATCCGCGCCAATGCCGTCTGCCCCGGCCCGGTGCGCACCAAGCTGGCCATGGCCGTGCACACGCCCGACATCATCGCGGCCTACCACGACGCGATCCCGCTCAACCGGTACGGCACCGAGGACGAGATCGCCGAGGTGATCTCGTTTCTTGTCTCGCCCGCGGCATCTTATGTCACCGGGCAATGCATCGCCGCCGATGGCGGGTTCGAGGCAACCGGCATCGGCCTTCCCGCCCTGCGTGGCTGAATTCTCTGCCCCTCAAATCCCTGCCCCCGAAATATCGGCCCTGAGATAAACACTTTGTGACTGGCGCGCGCGGCAGGCGCCGGCTTAGTGCGCGCCGATCTGCCCGCACATGACCAAGTGTCGCACAGGCGGAAAGCGCCCCTGATTTTGCCGCCTATATGCCGCGCAGATGCAGACGGACGCATCGTTCTATCACCAGTGAAAGGACTGACATCATGCTTCGCAAATTTGCTCTCGTGGCCGCTCTGGCCGCTACTCCCGCCTTTGCCATGTCGGACAAGGACATCGTCGAAACCGCTGCCGCCGCGGGCTCGTTCGAAACCCTGCTGGCCGCCGCCACCGCTGCCGGCCTTGTGGACACGCTCAAGGGTGACGGCCCGTTCACCGTGTTCGCCCCCACGGATGCGGCCTTTGCCGCCCTGCCCGAAGGCACGGTGGATACGCTGCTTCTGCCGGAAAACAAGGACCAGCTGGTCGCGATCCTGACCTACCACGTTGTGCCGGGCAAGGTGATGTCGACCGACCTGTCGGACGACATGACCGCCGCCACCGTGCAAGGCGGCGACATCACGATCGACCTCGATGACGGTGTGATGGTCAACGACGCCACCGTCGTCTCTGCCGACATCGAAGCGGAAAACGGCGTGATCCATGTCATCGACAAGGTGATCATGCCCGCGTCGTAAGGGACGCAAAAACGCGCCCCGGGTCTGTCTCCCGGGGCGCGCTGTCATGTCAGATGGGCACAGATGCCCGCTGGCCCTAGTGCACGACCGCGTCGTCCGGCCTTGGGCGGTTCGATCCGGCGACCCGGTCGCCGATGATCAGCCCCTCGCTGCCCGCGCTCACCGACACCTCCGTGCCATCCAGCACATCCCCGGCCAGCAGCATCTCGGCCAGCGGATCCTGCAAGGCCCGCTGGATCACCCGTTTCAGCGGACGTGCGCCAAACACCGGGTCATAGCCCTCATCGGCCAGCCACGTCTTGGCGCCTTCATCCAGCTCCAGCGTGATGTTCCGCGACGCAAGCCGCTTTGTCAGGCGCTTCAGCTGGATCTCGACGATCCCGTCCATGTCGGGCCGCGACAGCCGGTCAAAGATGATCGTCTCGTCCAGACGGTTCAGGAACTCGGGCCGGAAATGCGCCCGCACCGCGTCCATCACATCGCGCCTTGCCTGGCTGGCATCCGCTCCGTCGGGCAACTGGCTCAGCGCCTGCGCCCCAAGGTTCGAGGTCAGCACGATCAGCGTCTGCTTGAAATCGACCGTGCGCCCCTGACCATCGGTCAGCACACCATCGTCCAGCACCTGCAACAGCACGTTGAACACGTCCGGATGCGCCTTCTCGACCTCGTCGAACAGCACCACCTGATAGGGCTTGCGCCGCACCGCTTCGGTCAGCACGCCGCCCTCGTCATAGCCCACATAGCCCGGAGGCGCGCCGATCAGACGGGCGACCGAATGCTTCTCCATGAACTCGGACATGTCGATGCGGACCATCGCGCCGTCGTCGTCAAAGAGGAAGTCCGCCACCGCCTTGGTCAGCTCGGTTTTGCCCACGCCCGTCGGCCCAAGAAACAGGAACGAACCCAGAGGCCGGTTCTCGTCATTCAGCCCCGCGCGTGCCCGGCGCACCGCATTGGCCACCGCGCGCACCGCGCTGTGCTGACCAATGACGCGCCCGTGCAGCACGTCTTCCATGCGCAAGAGCTTCTCTCGCTCACCTTCCAGCATCTTCGACGTCGGGATACCCGTCCAGCGTTCGACAACCTGCGCAATCTGCTCGGGCCGCACCGCCTCTTCGACCATCATCCCGTCGCCGTTCTCGGCCTCGGCCAGCTGTTTCTCCAGCCCCGGAATCACGCCGTAGGACAGCTCCCCGGCCTTGGCCAGATTGCCCTCCCGCTTGGCGATGTCCAGCTCGGCCCGCGCGCGGTCCAGCTGTTCTTTCACATCCCGCGCCGACGCCAGCTTGTCCCGCTCGGCCTGCCATTGTGCCGTCATCTCGGACGACCGCTCCTGCAAATCGCCCAGCTCCTTCTCGAGCTTGTCCAGACGGTCCTTCGAAGCCGCATCATCCTCGGCCCTCAGCGCCTCGGCTTCGATCTGCAGCTGCAGGATCTGACGGTCCAGCGCATCCAGCTCTTCGGGTTTGGAATCCACCTCCATCCGCAAGCGGCTCGCCGCCTCGTCCATCAGGTCGATCGCCTTGTCCGGCAAGAACCGGTCGGTGATATAGCGGTGGCTCAGCGTCGCCGCCGACACGAGGGCGCTGTCCGAAATCCGCACGCCATGGTGCAGCTCGTACTTCTCTTTGATGCCGCGCAGGATGCTGACGGTATCCTCCACCGTCGGCTCCTCAACCATCACCGGCTGGAACCTGCGCGCCAGCGCCGCGTCCTTCTCGACGTGCTTGCGGTACTCGTCCAGCGTGGTGGCGCCGACGCAATGCAGCTCACCCCGCGCCAGCGCCGGTTTCAGCAGGTTCGAGGCGTCCATCGCCCCGTCCGCCTTGCCCGCGCCGACCAGCGTGTGCATCTCGTCGATGAACAGCACGATCTCGCCCGCGGCTTCGGTCACCTCGGTCAGAACGGCCTTGAGCCGTTCTTCGAACTCGCCGCGATACTTTGCACCCGCAATCAGCGCGCCCATATCCAGCGCCAGCAGCCGCTTGTTGCGCAAAGACTCCGGCACGTCTCCGTTGACGATGCGCAGCGCGAGGCCCTCGGCAATCGCCGTCTTGCCCACGCCCGGCTCGCCGATCAGCACCGGGTTGTTCTTGGTGCGGCGGCTCAGCACCTGCATCGAGCGACGGATCTCATCGTCGCGCCCGATGATCGGGTCGATCTTGCCTTGCTCTGCGGCTTCGGTCAGATCGCGCGCGTACTTCTTCAGCGCGTCATAGCCTTCCTCGGCGCTCGCCGTGTCGGCCGTGCGGCCCTTGCGGATGTCGTTGATCGCTGCGTTCAGCTTTTGCGCGCTGACGGCTCCGGCCTCCAGTGCCGTCTTGGCGCCCGACTTGACCATCGCCAGCGCCATCAGCATCCGCTCTACGGGGACAAAGCTGTCGCCGGCCTTCTTGGCCACAGCCTCTGCTTCGGCCAGCACCTTGCCGGTTGCGCTGTCCATATAGACCTGGCCGCCGCTGCCCTGCACCTTGGGCTGCTTGCCAAGGCTCAGGTCATTGGCCTGCCGCACGCGTTCGGCCGATCCGCCCGCGCGGGTGATCAGGTTGGCGGCAAGGCCCTGTTCGTCGTCCAGCAATGCTTTCAGCAGATGCTCGGGCACCAGCCTTTGGTGGTCATCCCGCATCGCGATGGTCTGGGCGGCCTGAATGAAACCGCGCGACCGTTCGGTGAACTTGTCCAAGTTCATCGCATTCTCCTTTGTCCAAGCGCCCCGTGTGTGACGTGCCCGGCTCAGCGGCGCACAAAGGATGGGGCCTCATGGCAGAAATGGGGCGTGCAATGCCGCTGTTCAACCCCGCCCCGGCCCTATGTGCGCCTTCATCAGCTCTTAACGGATGGTGGGCGATAGTGCTGTCCGAGTAAGTAGAAAGGGTCCGCGATGATCATTACCGATATCTCTGTTACCGATTATTCCACCACCGCGGATCTGCGTGGCAACGTCGCCGTCACCACGCATGACGGTGCCATCAGCCATTTTGAATGCCACGCCATGGGCCAGGGCTCGGCCGATGCGCCGACGCGGCGCAAGATGCTGATGCAGGCCGCCCTGGACCAGCTCAAGCGTATGCCGAACAACCGCCGCGTGGACATCACGCTGAATCTTTCGGGCCCTCTGGCCGCTTGACGCGCGGCGCGGCTTTGGCGATTGGTGCGCGACCCACACAAGGACGCGCCCATGACCCTTCCCGCCGATGACCGCCTGATCGTAGCCCTCGACGTGCCGAACGCCCTGGCCGGGCTTCAGCTGGCGGGGCAATTGGGCGATGCGGTATCGTTCTACAAGATCGGCCTGGGGATGCTGACCGGCGGCGGCCTTGCTCTTGCGAACGAGCTCAAGGATGAACACGGCAAGCGCATCTTTCTGGACATGAAGCTGTTTGACATCGGCGCCACCGTCGAAGCGGCTGTGCGTGGCCTTGCCCAGTTCGACATCGACTTTCTGACCGTGCATGGCGACCCGCATGTGGTGCGCGCCGCGCGCGAAGGCGCGGGTGGGTCGGACATGAAAATCCTCGCCGTCACGATCCTCACCTCGCTGGACCGGGACGATCTGGATGCCGCCCTGATCCAGCCCGGCACCCCTGCTGATCTGGTTGTCGAACGGGCCGCGCGCGCGTTCGAGGCTGGCGCGGACGGCGTCATCGCCTCTCCGCTCGAAGCCGCCGCAATCCGCGCCTTGCCAGAGGCGTCCGGCCGGCTGATTGTCACCCCGGGCGTGCGCCCGGCTGGGGCCGACAGCGGCGATCAGAAACGGATCGCCACCCCGGCCAACGCGATTGCGGACGGGGCCGACCATATCGTGGTTGGGCGGCCAATCCACCTTGCCCCCGACCCGCGCGCCGCGGCTCAGGCCATGGTGGCCGAACTCAGCTCGGCTCAGGCTTCGCGCCCCAACCACTAAAGCCTCCCGTCCGAAACCCGGACCACCGCATGTGACGCGCCGCGCTGCAAGATCCGGACCCTAGCAAGGGCAGCGCCGGTGTCAGATCTCTGACCGGACGGACGCGCCTTTTTGGTGCTGCAGGCCGCCTCAGACCCATCATCTTGGTTAAAATTTCGTTTATTGGCCCATATTTAGGCGGATCGCCGCCTATTGGGGGGCATTTATGGGGAACTCGTGCAACCAGTTCCCAGTTTTATTCGTGACTACAAAACCAAATATCTCAGACACGCCCCCACCGGGCCAGGAGCAGTCATATGACCATTGAAGCACACCTGAGCGATGTCATCTACAACGCCGCCGAGCAAAGCTTTGAAGGCGTCGTCACCATCAACACCGGCCGCGGCCCGCTGCGCTATGCGGCCAGCTATTCTGCGCCGATCACAACGGATTTCGAAGCGGCCGCCGACGGGCTGATCGCCCGCGCCCACCGCATGCACGAGCTGAACCGCGGCATGCGCGCCAGCCACATTCGCCGGATCGAGGTTCCGACGTTGCGCAAACCGTCGCGCCCCGCCGCACCGACGCGCTGGCTCGATTCGCTTTTGTCCTCGGCCCGCGCGGCCTGACGGACCCGGAATTGCCGCCACCGGTCCCCAGACCAGGCGGCATGTCAGAGCGGGAACCGGGGCTGCTTGCAGCGACCCCACCCGGGACCCGCCCTGAACAACCAGAGATCGTTTCTGTCTGTCTTGCCGATCTCTGCCTTACCTAGCCCGGAGCGCCCCCAAAGCGTTCCGGGCCTTTCCATTTCTACGCACCGCCCGGCACCGGCCCCGTGACCGCGCCCAGGAACCTTGGCCCCGGCACGATCCTTTGCGGCCCCTTGCCCGCTGACCGGGCCAGCTCTCCGCGCACTTCCAGCTCCAGCTTGACCGTCGTCAAATGCCACCCGACCGAGCCCAGATGCCGCGCGTCTCCTTCGTGCAGCAATCCGCCCAGCCGCGCCGCCAATCCCTGAAACGGCAGGCCCTCCGCCGCCTCGCGCCGCACCAGTTCGCGCAGCCACCCGCGCATCAGCGCGAATTTCCACGCCGGCACGTGTGTCACGCCGTCGCGGCCCTCGGCGGGGGTGCGGCACGGAACCTTGCTGTCGGATTTGGGCCAGCCATACCCCAGGTCCTCGCGCAGATAGGCCGCCAGCGATGGGATCGCGTCCACGTCGGCCAGATACGCCTCGGGCGTCATCAGCCCCCAGGCCTGCCCTTCATCGCCCAGCACGATTTCGGCCGCCCGGTCCTCGGGCTCCCGCACGGTGAACTTGATCACGTGCACGCCCAGCCGGGTGATCTCGCTGCGCGCCTCGAACCGCGCCGGGTCCAGCCGCAGCCCGACCTCCTCCAGCGCTTCCCGGGTGGCGGTCTGTTCCGGCGTCTCGGCCCCATCACGCGCGCCGCCGGGCCAGTCCAGCCCGCCAGCCCAGGTAACATCCATCCGCGCGTCCCGCCGGATCACCACAAGCCGGTCGCCCAGAAAAACCGCGACCTTCGCGCCGTTGAACTCCATCGCCATTCCGCTCCGCGCCCGGTATACTCTGCGCCCAAGCCTAGCCCCCTGATCGACCCATGCCCAGCCTTTGCCGCGCCTGCCTTGCCACCTTCGACGCTCCGCCTCCGCGCTGCCCGTCGTGCCGCAGCCCGCGCATCCTGTCGCACCCCGAGCTGTTTTCCCTGTCCATCGCGCATATGGATTGCGATGCCTTTTATGCCTCGGTCGAAAAGCGCGACAATCCCGCGCTGGCGGACAAGCCGGTGATCATCGGTGGCGGGCGTCGCGGCGTGGTGTCCACGGCCTGCTATGTGGCGCGCATTCGCGGCGTGCATTCGGCCATGCCGATGTTCCAGGCGCTTCAGAAATGCCCCGACGCCGTGGTGATCAAACCCCGGATGGAGGTCTACGCCGCCGCCTCGCGCGCGATCCGCGCCATGATGGAAGAGCTGACCCCCGACATCGAACCCCTTTCGCTTGACGAAGCGTTCCTTGATCTGTCGGGCACCCGGCGCCTGCACGGCGCACCGCCTGCCGTGATGCTGGCCCGGCTGGTGCGGCGGATGAAAGACGAACTGGGCCTGACCGGCTCCATCGGCCTGTCGCACAACAAATTCCTGGCCAAGGTCGCCTCGGACCTGGACAAGCCGCGCGGGTTTTCCGTGATCGGCGTGGCCGAAACCGATGACTTTCTGCGCGACAAATCGGTGGGCCTGATCTGGGGCGTGGGGCAGGTGACGCGTGATGCCCTGGCCACGGCCGGCATCCGCACCTTTGCCGACCTCCTGCGCTGGGACAGGGGCGACCTGACGGCGCGGTTCGGGTCCATGGGCGACCGGCTTTGGCACCTTGCCCGCGGGCAGGACCGGCGGCGCGTGTCCGCCCACGCGCCGGTCAAGTCGATCTCGAACGAAACAACCTTCCACGAAGACACCTCCGATCCGCAGGTTCTGGACGGGCACCTGTGGCGCATGTGCGAAAAGGTCGCCGACCGCGCCAAGGCCAAGGGCATCGCGGGCCGCGTGGTGGTGCTCAAGCTCAAGCGGCGCGACTTTTCCCTGATCTCGCGCCGGCAGGCGCTGCGCGATCCCACGCAGCTGGCCGATACGCTCTATCGCACCGCGCGCGGGCTGTTCGATGCTGTGGGCGATCAGGGCCCCTACCGGCTTCTGGGGGCAGGTCTCAGCGATCTGGTGCCCCAGGACGGCGCCGACCGCGCGCCCGATCTTCTGGATCCTCAGGCCGGGCAGCGGGCGTCTGCGGAACGCGCCACCGATGCGATCCGTGCGCGCTTTGGGTCGGATGCTATTCTCAAAGGCAGGGCGATCCGCTAGCGCAATGTGTAGGATGGGTGCTTGCACCCATCTTGGCCCGCCAATTCCAATTCTACTCTGCGGCCAGCGGCACCGCGCCGCGCCGCCCGATCTCGGCGATCTCCGAGATGACGCCCCGCAGCACCTTGCGGAATGCGTGGAAATTGGTGTTGGGGCGGATCAGCGCCTCGTCCATGTAAATCGCCCGGTCGATCTCGATCTGCACCGCGTGCTGGCCTTTGCTGGGGCGGCCGTAATGCTGGGTCGAATAGGCTCCGGCGAATGGCGCGTTGCGCACCACGTGCAGGCCAGCGCTGGCAAAGGCCGCTTCGATCCGGTCGACGATCTCGCTTTCGGCGCTGGCGCCAAACCGGTCGCCCAGCACGATCTCGGGGCGTTGCGCCCCGGCGCTGGCGATCCCGTCCAGCGCCTCGTGCGGCATCGAATGGCAATCCACCAGGATCGCCTCGCCAAAATAGGTGCGCGCGTCGTTCAACAGCTCCTGCAGCTGATCGTGGTAGGGCCGCCAACAGCCCGCGATGCGCCGGTTGGCCTCTTCCAGCGGCAGCTTGCCGCGATAGATCGCGCGCCCTCCGGCCACCACCCGTGGCACCACGCCCAGCCCGCTGGCCACGCGCGGGTTGTGGGCCGCGCGGCGCACCCCTTCGATCAGAGCCGGGTCCAGCTCGTCGGCCGAGCGGTTGTAATCCACAAAGGCGCGCGGCGCGCCCGCCTTGATCAACGGCGCTCCGAACAGCGGCGCGCATTCAAACAGGCGGTCCACAAATGCGTCTTCGGACGACCGGATCATCCGCTCGTCCAGCACCGTCTTGCGCAGGAACGACCACGGATAATCGCGCCCCGAATGGGGGCTGGCGAACACCACGCTCGACGTGCGTGCCTCGGGCAGCATCAGATGAAACGGGACCTTGGGCACCAAAACCCCTCCGCTTGAACTCACCCTGAATATAAACTGGAATCTCCCAAGGCCAAAAGCCCTTGATCCGCCCTGCGACTCCTTTTATACGCCCGCTACGGCGCGGCACACCCGCGCCCCTTTTTGTTGGCCAACCGCCGGTGACAAGGGGCTAAAGGCGCAGCGTTCCGGGCGATTAGCTCAGCGGTAGAGCACTTCGTTGACATCGAAGGGGTCACTGGTTCGATCCCAGTATCGCCCACCATGAGACACCCGCGCAGCAGGCCTGCGCGACACCGAAACCAAAGGCGCCGATGGCGCGCCGCGATTGAAGGAGAGGACCATGAAGGTCAAAAACTCGCTCCGCTCGCTCAAAAGCCGCCACCGCGATTGCCGCGTTGTGCGCCGCAAGGGCCGTGTGTACGTGATCAACAAGACCCAGCGCCGGTTCAAGGCACGCCAGGGCTGATCACCCCGCACATGCAAAGCTGACAAAGCCGCACCCACCCGGGCGCGGCTTTTTCTTTGGGTCCTTGCCTGGTCAGGACAAGGGGCGGCATCTGCCCGCCGCCCCCTCCCGCCTCGTTACAAAGCCAGCAGCGAAATCGTCGCCGCATTCAGATAGCCCGTTTCGGGCAGGCCGCGGCTGCGCTGGAACCGCACGATGGCGCGGCGCGTGCGCGTCGTGATGTTGCCGTCGATCGGACCGGGGTTGAACCCGTTCCGCGCCAATTGCCGCTCGACCGCCAGACGGATCACCTGGTTGGGCGCAAAGATGCGCTCTTCGGCCAAAAGCCGGCGGTTGTTGAACTCGCCCTGATCCGGGTCCGAGGATCCGCCCCCCGCCGCGCCCTGATCGCTGTCCTGCTCCTGCCGCCGGATCTCGGCCAGCCGCGCGCGCGCCTGTTCGACAAAGCGCCCGTTGGGGAAATCGCGGATATAGGCGCGCAGCGCCCCGCGCGATCCCGCGTCACGCGCAGCGATCCAGGCCTGACGGTCGCGCTCGGCCTGACGTTCGGCCTCGCGCTCTGCCGCGGCCTCGGCTGCTGCGCGGCGTTCATCGTATTCCCGGCGCAGGCCGCGGTATTGCGTGTCGGTCAGAAACCCGGTGGCAACCAGCCCGCGCGACTCTTGCCAGGCCCGGATCGCCGCGCGCGTGCCGCGGCCAAACACACCGTCGATGCCGCGCGTGTTGAACCCAAGATCGGTCAGCACGCTCTGCACCGCCCTGCGGTCCTCGCGGCTGAGGTTCAGCGCTTCTTCGGCGGCGCGCGCTTCGCGGATCGGCGCCTCGCGGATCTCATCCAGCGCCTCGCGTGCCTCACCCGCGAAAATCCCGTTCGGGAAACGCTTCAGGTAGGCCTCGTAAGCCTCCTTGGTGCCGATATCGCGCGTCGCGTTCCAATAGGCCAGCTGGCCCAGATCGGGGTCCACTTCGTCGCCCCGGCCCGCGCCCATGAACGACACCCGGTCGCTGACAAAGCCCGACACGCTCAGCCCCGCCCGGTTCGGCAGCGCCTGACGCAGCGAATTGCCCGGCTCCAGCAGCCCGTCGATCAGCACCTGGCTCAGCTCTTGCGCGCGGCCTCGCACCACGGTCACGCCCTGCTGCACACCCCTCGGGCGAAACCCGTCGCGCAGGCCACGGCCCAGGTCCGGCTCGGCCCGGTTGCCCGCCACCATCAGGATCGCCGTGCCCGGTTTGGATGCGATCAGCGATTGCACCGCCGCCAGCGACAGGCCGCGCCGGCCCGCGTTCAGCACGTCGGCCTCGCGCGTGTCGACACCCAGCAGGAAACTGTCATCGCCCGACGACACCACGTGCCCCAGCATCACCACCATCACCCGGTCGGCGCGGTCCAGCCGCTCGGCAAAGATGCGGGCCACGCCCACCTGCCGCGCCGCGTCCAGGTCATAGCCCTTTACAACGCGAAAGCCCGCATCGCGCAGCGCACGGGTCATGCGATCGGCATCCTGTTCGCCGTCCACATCCTGCATCGTGTCATAGTCGAAATTCCCGATGACCAGGGCAAGATTCTCGCCCCTGCGTTGCTGTGCGTCCGCACTTGTACCGAACACACCGGCGGCCAGTACCGCCATCATCCATGCAAAATGTCGCATCATCGGGTCCTCCCAAATGTTAACCTTCGTAATCCCGCTGATCATCTATGACCTTCCCATCCTTGGGAAGCGTCCCGGGCGCGACCAGCGTGATCTCGCCCCTCAGCTTGAGGATTTCGTTCACTGAACCTGCATAATCACCCGGGTCAGTCGCCTTTGTTTCCAAAGCCACGGTCATCGCATCCTTGTCGCCGTCGCGGGTGACCGTGACCCGTGCCTTGGCCACGTCCTCGTGCCGCGCCACCAGCGCCGCCACCTGCTCGGGGCGCACGAACATGCCCTTGATCTTGGTCGTCTGGTCGGCGCGGCCCATCCAGCCCTTGATGCGTGTGTTGGTGCGCCCGCAGGGGCTCGGACCTTCCATCACCGCGCTCAGGTCCCCGGTGGCAAAGCGCACCAGCGGATAATCGGGGTTCAGCGTGGTGACGATCACCTCGCCCACCTCTCCGGGCGCGACCGGGTCTCCTGTGCCGGGGGTGACGATCTCGACGATCACACCCTCGTCGACAATCATCCCCTCCATCGCGGGGCTCTCGTAGGCCACATTGCCCAGATCAGCCGTGGCATAGCATTGCAGGCACCGGATCCCCCGGTCCTCATAGGCCTGCCTCAGCGACGGAAACAGCGCGCCTCCGCCCACCGCTGCGCGTGTGATGCCAAGGCTCACGCCCATCTCATCCGCCTTGTCCAGGATCACCTTGAGATAATCGGGCGTGCCCGCATAGGCCGTTGTGCCCAGATGCGCCGCGGCCTCGACCTGCAGCTCGGTCTGGCCCGTGCCCGCCGGCAGCACGCTGGCGCCCACCGCCCTGGCCCCGCTTTCAAAGATATGGCCCGCCGGCGTCAGGTGATACCCGAAACAATTCTGCACCAGATCGCCCTTGCCGATCCCCACCGCGTGCAAAAACCGCCCCATCCGCCACCAGTCGTGGCTGATCCCTCCGGGCTCGTAGATCGGGCCGGGGCTTTGAAAGACATGGGCTGCGTTGCTGACCTCGATCCTCCCGAACGGCGGATGCTCCTTCTGTGCTGCTGCCAGATCGGCCTTGCGCAGCACCGGCAGCTCTTTGAGATCACCCAAAGACGCCACCTCCACGCCCAGCGCCCTCAGCTGCTCCAGCTGCGCCGCCTCCCGCGCATCCGCGCTGCGTGTCTCCAGATCGTCGTAAAACTCGGTCATCTCATCTCCCACTGGGCAAAATCCGCCCATGTTATGCAATAACGCGCCCTTGCGAAGGTCCCGGGTGGGCGGGTCTCGCCGCAGGCGGGGTCGCTCGCCCGGGGCCTAGACACGGCACACCACCGTGCCCAGCTTGTCGCCGCGCTCAACCCTCTCGTGCGCCGCCGCCATGTCGCTCAGACCGCCTCCGTCCACCACCGCGTGGCTCAGCTGTCCGGCCTTCAGCCATGCGTTCAGCTGCGTCTGCCCTTCGGCGCGCTCTTCGGCGCTCAGCTGATAGACGATCAGCATGTGCAGCCGCACGTTCTTGAACATGAACCCGTACCAATCCAGCTCGGGCGACATCACGCTTGCGCTGGCATAACCCGCGATCGTCCCGCCGGGCCGGATCACCTCCAGCGCTGTGCGCTGGTTGGCGGCAAAGTCCACATCCACGATCCTGTCCACACCCCCGGTCATTTCCATGACCCGGGCCGCCACATCCTCGGTGCGATAGTTGATCCACTCGGCCCCCGCATGCGCGCCCTTCTCTGCGCTCGAAACCGTGGTCACCACCTCGGCGCCGCAGAGCCTGGCCATCTGGCAAGCATAGCGCCCCACCGCACCCGCTCCTCCCGTGACCAACACTTTCTGCCCTTCGCGCAGTCCCCGTGTCGCGTACCACGCCGTCAGCGCCGGGATGCCCAGACAGGCCCCCTCCTCAAACCCGGTACCCTCCGGCAATTCCGCCACCAGTCCTTGCGGCAGGGCCACATACTCCGCCGCCGTCCCGTGCGCCCTCTGCCAGCCGGCATTGCTGATCCAGACCCTTTTGCCCAGCCAGGCCTCTGCGCCCTCGCCCGTGGCTTCGACCTCGCCCGCTCCGTCCGAATGCGGGATCACCTTGGGATAGGCCATCACCGCGCCTGGCCTTGCTCCGCCCCTCAGCTTGACGTCCGACGGGTTGATCCCCGTGGCCCGGACCCGCACCAGCACTTCGCCCGGCCCGGGCTCTGGCCGGGTCATCTCGCCTGCCTCCAGCACATCCTGCGCGGGCCCAAACCCTTCGTACCACACCGCTTTCATGCCCGTGCCTCCACCGGATAGGTCGCCAGAATCTCGTAGACGGATCCGCCCGGGCGCAGCTGCGATTGCCACAGATGCACCGCGGTCACCGGCTCGGCCTGGCTGACCGGCGGCGCTTCCAGCATCCTCGTTGCGTCGGGCTTGCCCCGTGCCAGCGTCACGTGCGGGCGAAATCTCTTGGCATCCGCCACAAGCCCCGCCCTGCGCACCGCGCCATGTGCCGCGTCTCTCAGTGCTGTCAGGCCCGTGTCATCGGCCACCCTCGCCGCTATGCTGCTCGACGGAAACCCGTAAGACGACACGCCCTCCAGCCGCATTTTGGCTGCTGGAAGTCGCCTGGCATCCAGCTCGTCGTGCAGTGCTTCGACACCGGCGTCGCTCGCGTCTTCGACAAAGGCCAGCGTCAGGTGCAGATCCTCCGCCGCCACGGGCCGCCCGCCCCGGATCAGTGCCTGTGCCCTCATGCACGGCCCTATCAGCGCCTCGGGGACCGGCACGCCGACAAAGACCCTCATGCGCCCCGCGGGCTCAGCTCAGCCACCTTTTGCGGCGGCGATAGCTGCGCACGTCCCGATAGCTCTTTCGCCCTTCCTCGGACATGCCAAGGTAGAATTCCTTGACGTCCGGGTTCTCTCTCAACTCGGCCGCCGGGCCGTCCATCACCACGCGCCCGCTTTCCAGGATGTACCCGTAATGGGCAAACCTCAGCGCCACGTTGGTGTTCTGCTCGGCCAGCAGAAAGGTCAGCCCTTCCTTCTCGTTCAGGCTTTTGACGATCTCGAAAATCTGCTCCACCAGCTGCGGTGCCAGCCCCATGCTCGGCTCGTCCAGCAGGATCGTCTCGGGCCGGCTCATCAGCGCCCGGCCAATCGCGCACATCTGCTGCTCCCCGCCCGAGGTATACCCCGCCTGGCTGGTCCTGCGCTCCTTCAGGCGCGGGAAATAGTCGTACACCATCTCCAGATCCGCCGCGATCCCGCCCCGGTCGCTCCTTGTGTAGGCCCCTGTCAGGAGGTTCTCCTCAACTGTCAGGTGCTCAAAACAATGGCGCCCCTCCATCACCTGGATCACGCCCATCTTCACCAGCTCCGCCGGATCCCTCTCGGCCGTGGGCTGACCCCTGTACGCGATCGACCCCTTGGTCACTTCGCCCCGTTCGCTGGCCAACAGGCCGGAAATCGCCTTCAGCGTGGTGGTCTTGCCCGCTCCGTTTCCGCCAAGCAGCGCGGTGATGCCACCCTTGGGCACCTTCAGGCTGACACCCTTCAGCACAAGGATCACGTGGTTGTAGATCACCTCGATGTTGTTCACCTCAAGAACCGTCTCATCCGATCTAGCGCTGTCCAGCATCTCGTGATCCCCTTGCCGCAACGGCTCCCGCCCCTGCTTCTTCTCTTCATAAATATGGAAAATCCCCCGGCCCGCCGCATGGGGCAGGCCGGGGAATGGATCACATCACGAGCAGCTTGCCGCGATGTTGTTCTCGGCTGCGTAGGCGGTCGAATCCGCCTCGATCAGCGGCCCGATCACGTCCATGTCCGTCGCTTCATAGCTCTGGATCAGCGACCAGGTCTTGGCGCTTGCGTCCCACTGGGTCACACCCACCAGGCCGGGGCCCCCGTGGTTCTGGCAGGACACGCTGAACGCCGGACCAAAGTTCGGCAGGCCGAGGCTTTCCATCTTCTCCTCGGTGATCTCCAGCGCTTCCATGCCGTCGCGCATCATGGCCGGGGTGATCTCTGCCGTGCCGTGGATGCCTTGCGCGGTCTTGGCCGCTTCGGCTGCCAGCATGGCTGCATAAAGACCCCGGTTGTACAGCACGGTGCCGATCTGGTCACCCGCACCCGCGGCCTTGCCCGCGTCGACGACGTATTTCTGGATGTCGTCAAACACCGGGAAGTCGCTGCCCACATTGTGGAACGTCAGCGCCTTGTACCCGTTGGCTCCGTCACCTGCGGGCAGCACGTCGTTCTCCGAACCGGACCACCAGATGCCGATGAAGTTCTCCATCGGATAGCGGATGTTGGCCGCTTCCTGGATGGCGACCTGGTTCATCACGCCCCAGCCCCACATCAGCACGTTGTCCGGGCGCTCGCGGCGGATCTGCAGCCACTGCGCCTTCTGCTCCTGGCCGGGGTGATCCACCGGGATCAGGCTCAGCTCAAAGCCGTGCTTGGCCGCCAGCTCTTCCAGCGTGCGGATCGGCTCCTTGCCGTAGGCCGAGTTGTGATAGACCAGCGCGATCTTCTTGCCGGCGATGTCGCCCTGGCTCATCAGATAGTTGATCGCACCCGAGGCGCCGTTCCAGTAGTTGCCCGGATAGTTGAACGTGTGGCTGAACACCTCACCATTCGCCGCCGAAGTCCGGCCATAGCCCATCGTGTGCATGGGGATGCCGTCCGCCGTGGTCTTGGGGATCAGCTGATAGGTGATGCCCGTCGACAGCGGCTGATACACCAGGCTGCCTTCGCCCTTGGTGCTCTCGTAGCATTCCACACCCTTTTCGGTGTTGTAGCCGGTCTCGCATTCCAGCACGCGGGTCATGACGCCGCCGATGCCTCCGTCCCGCTCGTTCAGCAGGGTAAAGTAATCGGCATAGCCGTCGGCAAACGGAATGCCGCCCGCCGCGTACGGCCCCGTGCGGTACGACAGCGACGGGAACACAAGATCCGCCAGCGCCGGACCCGCCGCCATGGTGGCCAACAAGGCCGTTGTCATCAGTTTCTTCATTGGTCTTCCTCCCTTTTGAGTGTGAGCCGTCCGCGCGGCCCTTGCTCTTTGCGTCCCGGGCTTCACCCGGGACCTCACGACCTCCCCGCTTAGTGCGGGAACGGCCACAATCTCAGCTTCTCCTTGGCCACGCGCCACAGCTGCGCCAGCCCGTGCGGCTCGGCGATCAGAAAGATCACGATCAACAGACCCACGATCACCAACTGGAAATGCGCGACCATATCGGTCGGCCATCCCAGCCCGCCGGCAAACAGCGCGGCCAGCAGGAACGCCACCAGCGCCACAACCCCCATCGCCGTGCCGATCTGCGGCAGCACCGACCGGCCAAAGGCCCTCGTGATCACGTGCACCGCGTACATCAGCGCCGCCACCGCAAAGACCGCGAAAAACACCCAGGACAGCCCGCTCGAAAACGCGCTCACCTCGGTCTGGTCCGCCAGCAGCACCTTCAGCGCCACCGGCAGGATCACCAGGAACGCCGCCCCGGCAAACGACCCAAAGATCGACCCAAGGCCTCCGATGATGATCATGAACAGCACCAGGAACGACTTCTGGATGTTGAACACTTCGCCCACCTCGACCGCGCCAAGGTAGACCGCAAAGAACAGCGCCCCCGAAATGCCCACAAAGAACGAGCTGACCGCAAAGGCCGTCAGCTTGGCCTTCAGCGGGTTCACCCCGATGATCTCGGCGGCGATGTCCATGTCCCGGATCGCCATCCATTCGCGGCCCAGCGCCCCCCGGGTCAGGTTCCGCGCCACCAGCGCCAGAACCACCGTAAAGACAAGGCAGAACAGATAGGTCGCCCAGGCCTCGGTCGCGGGGCCAGTGACGGCGATGCCGAACACCTCTCGCTCGGGTGCGGTGATCTGACCCGAGGCCGAGTAATTGTAGAACCACGCCACCCGGTTAAACAGCCACACCAGGAAAAACTGCGCCGCCAGCGTCGCCACGGCCAGGTAGAACCCCTTGATCCTCAGCGATGGCAGCCCGAACAACACGCCCACCCCCGCGGTGATGAACCCCGAAATCACCACGTGGAAAAAGATGTTCACATCCGGAAAGGCCGTCATCAGCTTGAAACAGGCATAGGCCCCCACGGCCATGAACCCGCCCGTGCCAAGGCTCACCTGCCCGCAATACCCCGTCAGGATATTCAGCCCGATCGCCGCAATCGCATAGATCAGGAACGGCAGCAGGATCGCATTGGCCCAGTAATCGTTGATGATGAACGGCACGACCAGGAACGCCACGGCCAGCACCGCGTAGTACCGCCACCGGTCAAACGCGATGGGAAAGGTCTGGCTGTCCTCAACGTACGAGGTCTTGAAATCCCCCGCCTCACGATAAAACATCGCTTATCCCCCGTCCTTCTTGGCCAACGTCTGAATCTTGGCCAGCGCCGTGTCGATATCCGACCCGCCACCTTGTGGCAGCTGCACTTGGAAGCCGCACTTGCGACAGGTGATTGGCAAACCGCTCATCATGGCCGACGCGTCAAATTCAATATTGCTCACGCATCTTGGGCACTTGAAACTCAACTTCCTTGCTGGGTCCACATCCGTCATCCCGCAACCCCACTTCTGACCTTCACTGGTTCCGAAATACCTCCCCCGGAGGGTCGGCCCGCACCTCGCTCCACGCCCGGACACCGCACCTGCGAAGGTCCCGGGTGGGCGGGTCTCGTCGCAGACGGGGTCGCCCGCACGGGATCAAACGCGCTCAATGATCTTCTCCCCGAACAGGCCCTGCGGGCGGAAACACAGAAAGATCAGCGCCAGCACATAGGCGAACCAGTTCTGCGTCGCTCCACCGAGGAACGGCGCGCCAATGGCAAACTCGAACAGCTGCTCGCCCACGCCGATGATCAGACCGCCGATGATCGCTCCGGGGATCGAGGTGAACCCGCCCAGCATCAACACTGGCAGCGCCTTCAGCGCGATCAGGCTCAGCGAAAACTGCACCCCCGACTTGGCGCCCCACATCATGCCCGCGACCAGCGCGACAAAGCCCGCCAGCGACCACACCATCACCCAGATGAAATTCAGGCTCACGCCGACCGACAGCGCCGCCTGGTGATCATCCGCCACCGCGCGCATGGCGCGGCCCTGCTTGGTGTATTGCGCGAAAAAGATCAGGC
>JAHDCH010000286.1 GCA_020629995.1 Pseudaestuariivita sp.
GCAGCACCCGGTCGTTCATGCAGCACCCCGTGCCGATCACAACCAGCGCCGCGCCGTCGAACGCCGCGCTTGTGATCTGGCCTGCATGGTGCGTGATGCGGCCGGCGGCAGCCTGTTCGGCCAGCTCATCGCACAGGTCCGGGGCGTAGACGTCGATCCGCGCCTCGGTCCGGGCAAACAGGCGCACCTTTTGCGCGCCCTGCTCGCCCCCGCCAAAGATCACCACACGGCGGCCCGCCATGGTCAGGAACATCGGAAAGGTCTTCACACCCGCGCCTCCCACAGATCGCGGGCCAGCGCATCGCCTGCCTCGGGGGTATCCGCCCGGCCCAAGGACCATAGCGCAAGCCCGGCGGTGCCGATCACGACCGCTTCGGCAAACGGATCGCGCGCGGCCCCGGTCCACAGGTCGGCCAGCGATGCGCGCTCTTCGCCCGCCTCGTGCAGGCGGCGGGCTTCATCGACCAAAGCGGCAGTCGGTTGTTCAAAAACCGCGCCATCGGCCAGGCCAAACACCTGCACGGTCTTGCCCGGGTGGCGTTCGAATTCGCCCCCTCCCCCCTTGATGACCGAGATGCGCCCGCGCCCCAGAAGCCGTCCTGCCTCGGCCTGCAAATCGCGGTAAGGCGGGTGGAACACACCCTGCACGGCCACGGGCGCATCGCCGGGGTTCAGCATGCGCAACACTGTGTTGATGCACGATCTCAGGCCCAGCACATCACGCAGGCGCAGCACGTCATAGGCGCGCGGGGCCATCACTTCGATCGGGACATAGGCGATGCTGTCGGCCTCAAGCGCGGCACGTGCCGCTTCGGGTGTGGTGGCCTGCGCAATCCCAAGGGTGGGCAATGCCTGCCGGACATCTGCGACAGGCGATTGGTGCGAATTCCACCCGTGCAGCAGCACCTTGTGCCCGGCCCCGGCCACCAGCCGCGCGGCCAGCAGGAACAGCGGCGCGCCGCGCGACCGGCCCGCCGCATAGCTGGGCCAATCCAGATCGGCCCCCAACATCTGCCACCCGGCAGCATCGGCGCGGACCGCATCGACACATCCGGCAACTTCGGCAGCGCTTTCCCCGCGAAAGCGCATCAGCATCAAAAGGGCACCGACAGCTTCCGGGGCTGCCTTGCCACCCAGTACCAGCGTCATGGCCTCGCGCGCCTCGTCCCGCGTCAACGCGCGCGTGCGCCCCGGACCGCGGCCCAGAATGCGCACATATGGCGCAAGCGCGCGGGTATCTGGGCTGGTTTGGGGCATGCAGATGGCCTTGGACATGGGGCAGAACGGATCGCCGCCGGAGATACCAAGTGTGACCACAGATGCCAACGCGCTGAAGGCACGCGGCACCCGCGCATCGGGGCGGCGGCCTAGATGACAGGCAACTCTGGTGCTGCGCGCGTCGTCAAAAGCCTTGGCGCGCTATCGGTGACGACCAGATCCTCTTCGTGCACCATCATCAGCCCATCGCCGTAGCCAAGCGATGGTTCAAGCGTCAGCACCATCCCCTCTTGCAGCACCGTTTCGTCAAAGGCGGCATGCGACGGCTGTTCGGTCAGCTGCATGCCCAGCCCGTGCCCCAGACGTCCGATGTCGCCGCCGCTGTCGTCAAGCTCGGCAATCACCGCCGACATGGCAGTGAACAGATCCCGGCAGGTCGCGCCGGGACGCGCCGCATCAATCCCGGCCTGCGTGGCGCGCCACAGCATGTCATAGACGCGGCGCGCCATGTCATCGGCACGAGTGATCGCCCAGTTGCGATCAAAGTCGCAGAAATAGCCGTCCCACATGCAACCTGTGTCCAGCATCAGGATATCGCCCGCCTGCAAGGGCCGCCGCGACGGAGGAGAGATCACATCGGCATAGCCGCCCTGATCCGCCGCGCCCACCACATAGGGCGCATCATCCGCGCCCTGGGCCAGCGCCTCGCGCCGAAACGCGCGGAACACCTCTTCCAGCGGCATGCCTTCCGCAACAAGACCCGGCAGCGCCGCAAAGGTCGCGGATCCGATACCGCAGATATGGGCCAGCTTTTCGATTTCGGCCTCGGATTTGACCATGCGCAGCCCCTGCACCAGCCCGGTTGCATCCGCGATCCCAAGACCCGGCAGAGCGGCCATCAGCCGTTCCCAATCCGCAAGCGGCATCCGCAGGTGTGTCTCGTGCCCTTTCATCACGCCCAACCGGCCGCCACGGCGCGCAAGAGGCGCCAGCAGATCGGTGAGCAGGCTGATCCCGTCGTCTTTGGGATTGGGCGCCGACCAGGTCCGCACATCCTCCAGCCAGCCCCGGCGCATCAGCTCGGCCCCGATTTCGGGGATCACCGCAATGGGTTTGCCGCTGGCCGGCACGTACAGGAACCATGGGCGTGTCGGGCTTTGCCAGAACGGCGTATGAAAACCGCTGAAATAGCGCACTTCGGGCTCGGACATCACAAGCAGGCCATCAAGGCCCAGCTGTTCCATCCTCGCCTGCGCGCGTTTGGTGCGGGCGGCGTATTCCTCGGGCGCAAACCCGCGTGCGGGGGTCTGTGTCATACGCGTGCCGCCCGTCGCACACCGGTACGGTCCGCGCGATGCGGCCGGGCGAGAACAGGGGCATTGCCAAACTGCGGCACTGTGCGTTTTGCAGCGGCACTTTTTAGAACGGGTCCGGTCATGGCTACCTCGGGCAGATCAGGTCGCACAAAGCGTAGCTGGGACCTGACCACGGCAGCAAGAGAAACCCATCCCGCCCTGTGCCGGCGCATGGTGCTCCGCCTAGCGCGCCAGCCAGCCACCATCCACGTTCAACACCGCGCCGTTCACATAATCGGATGCCGGCGCCGCAAGAAACACCGCCGTGCCCGCGATGTCGGACGGTGCGCCCCATCGTCCGGCGGGGATCCTTGCAAGAATGGCTTCGTTCCGTGACGGATCGTTGCGCAGGGCTTCGGTGTTGCTGGTGGCGATATAGCCCGGGGCGATGGCGTTCACGGTGATCCCGTGCTCGGCCCATTCGTTGCACAGCGCCTTGGTGAGCCCTGCGACCCCGTGTTTTGAGGCTGCATAAGACGGCACCCGGATCCCGCCCTGAAAAGACAGCAGCGAGGCGATGTTGACGATCTTGCCACGGGCGCCACGGGTCATGGCCGACCGGGCAAAAGCCTGGCTGGTGAAAAACAGCGCCTTGAGGTTCACATCGATCACCTCATCCCAGTCGCGTTCGGCGAAGTCGACCGCATCGTCGCGCCGGATGATGCCGGCATTGTTGACAAGGATGTCCACCTCGCGTTCGGCAAAGACCCCGGCTGCGGCCATTGGGTTGGACAGATCCAGAATCAGGTCTTCGGCCTGGTCCCCCGCCCTTGCGACTGTCTCAGAGCTGGACCTGCGGCCTGCGCAGATCACCTGCGCGCCGGCCCCAGCCATGGCCAGCGCAATGGCCTGCCCGATCCCGGTGTTGGCGCCCGTGACCAGAGCGGTCCGCCCTTCCAGCGAAAAGGCCGCGGTCATCGAAGATCCTCCATCGCGACCATTTCGACGTCGGTGTAATCGACGTTGTCGCCGCCCATGGCCCAACAGAACGTGTAGCTGCCCGTGCCACATCCGCAATGGATCGACCACGGCGGCGAGACAACGACTTCCTCGTTTGCCATGACGATGTGGCGCGTCTCGTCCGGCTGACCCATGAAGTGAAACACGCGGTTTTCGTCGGCGAGGTCAAAGTACAGATACGCCTCCATCCTGCGGTCATGAACATGGGCGGGCATGGTGTTCCAGACCGATCCGCCGTGAAACATCGTATAGCCCATCACCAGCTGGCAGCTTTCCATCACGTCGGGATGGATGAATTGATAGATCGTGCG
>JAHDCH010000287.1 GCA_020629995.1 Pseudaestuariivita sp.
TCGTCAGGCTCATAACCTGAAGGTCGCAGGTTCAAATCCTGCTCCCGCAACCAAAAAGGCCGTACCTTCGGGTGCGGCCTTTCCCGTTTCAGGCCCGTTTCAGGAGGCGGCAAGATGCGAGGCCGCCTGTCAGGGCGGATGAGCGGGCGGCTCAGACCATCTGGATGACGGATTTGTCGATCGCCAGCATATAGCCTTTGCGGGTGATGTTCTTGACCAGCAGTTCAGACACCATCTGGTTGCCCAGCGTGTCGCGCAGGCGTTTGATGCGGGTGGCTCCGGCGGCCTCTTCGCAATCGGCTTCGGGCTTGCCCGAGATCATCGCCTCGATCTGCGCGCCGGTCAGCATGTCGTCATCCATCCGCGCCTCGGCCAGGACCGACAGCGTTTCGATCGCCGCCTCGGTCAGGGTGAATCCCATGTTGTTCAGGTACACCGTCTTTTCATCGCGGCTGATCAGCAGGGACGACACCTGGATGCCTGAATGTTCGATTTCCGCCATGCGGCGGTTCATGGCGACCAGCATCACCAGAAAGATCAGCGCGGCCACCAGCATGGCACTGGCAAAGACCAGCAGCACAAGGATCACGATACGATAGCTGGTCAGCGTGTCGGCAAAGATGGTGCCCGATTGCGCCATCACTTCCAGCAGCTTGATCTCGGCCGGGCTGGTCAGGTCCGAATTTTCGGCGAAAATTCGTGCGACGCGGTCGTTGAAGGCGTTGCCGTCCGGCAGGGTCAGGATCAGGAAAGCCGCGGTCAGGACCAGCAGGGCAACAATCCCCGCGATCCCGAAGGCAACGATCCGGCCACCCGAGCGGCGGGCCTCAGTAGCGGAGGTAGTATTGTCCGGCATTGGACCTCTGGCGATCGGTGGGTTCCTTGGTGGACAGGGACATGACGGTCAGAAGCTCCCAACCGTCCTGGGCAATCCGCCGGGCGATCTGACGTTTGGCCGCGTCCTTGGAGGGGCACGCGTCATCCGACAGGCGCACCACACCATAGTGCAGCTGCAGGGGATCATCCTGGCGCGCCTTGTAATCGGCAAAGCAAGCGGCCTGAGCGACCGAAGCGCTCGCCAGGAACAGGCAAAAGGCTGATACGTGTTTCATACGCTCAACCTGCGCCGATCGCGGCAGTTTTTCAATAACACAGGCCAGCGGCCGCGGTGTTATCCGATAACCGGGGGGCGTTATTGCGTGACTTTGAGGGCCGGGCCGAGGGTGGCGGCACACCTCGTCCGGGTCTGCCCCGGGCGCCTCGTTCCTAACGTTCGGAGAATGCTCATGTCCGCCAAGTTCATCGCCACCATTGCCGCAGCTGCCGTGGCCATCACCAGTGTCAATGTCACGCCCGCCGCAGCCACTGACGACGACCTTCTGAAACGCTGGCTCTTGGGTGCGGCGACGATGGTCGTGATCGGCAACGCCTTGCACGAAGCGCGCAATGCCGAAGCGCCCAGCCCCCGCGTGACACACCAGAACCCGCGCCCCCGCGTCGTGCACCAGCCGCGGCACACGCCGCACCACGCAAACCCGCGCCCGCACAAACCGCGCGGAGCGCACGTGTTGCCGCGCCGCTGCGTGCGTTATGTGCCGCTGCCCAGCGGCCGCGAATACCGCACGCTGGGCGCCAAGTGCCTCAAACGGCACTTTGACCACGCGCACCGCTTGCCCAAGGTCTGCCGCGAGTCGGTCAAGATGCGCGGCAAGTGGCGCTCGACCTACAAAATCCGCTGCCTGCGCGACAAGGGCTATCGCCTCGCACGGCACTAAGGCTGCCACCCGAGCAGGAGGGCACCCACCCCTGTCTGTCTGACGGGTGCCCTGCACAGGAGGAAGGAGGGCCGCTCTGGCCCTCCTTCTTTGTCTCTTGCGTCCACCGCCGCGCTGGGGCTTTGCTGCGCCGCATGAGCGCACCTGACTTTTCCTTTGAAGACGATGCCAATGCCGCGGGGCTGGCGCCCGTGGCGGGTGTGGACGAAGCCGGGCGCGGCCCCCTGGCCGGACCGGTGAGCGCCGCGGCGGTGATCCTTGACCCCGCCCGCATCCCCGAGGGCCTGAACGACAGCAAGAAACTGACCGCGAAACGCCGCCTTGCCTTGTACGAGCAGTTGATCGAGGTCGCCGATGTGTCCTGCGCCTTTGCCAGCGTCGAAGAGATCGACAGTCTGAACATCCTGCGCGCCTCGCATCTCGCGATGGAGCGCGCGGTGGCCGGTCTGCGCACGGCACCGACACTGGCGTTGATTGACGGGAACCTTCTGCCGCGCGACCTGCCGTGCCGGGGTCTTGCTGTGGTCAAGGGCGACGCGCGTTCGCTGTCGATTGCGGCGGCTTCAATTGTGGCCAAAATCCGGCGGGATTATGTCATGCAGGATTTGGCGCAACACCACCCCGAATATGGCTGGGCCACAAACATGGGCTATCCGTCAAAAAGCCACAGAGCGGCGTTGCAAAAATACGGCGCGACCCCACACCATAGACGCACGTTCAAGCCCGTCCACAATATCTTGTATCAAGATAAAAACTGAACACTTTGATTCAAAATACGTTTTGACGCCGATTCGTCGGGTCGGCATGTTTGGTCTCAACAAGCGAGCACCGCAAATGGTGCCGAACCGAGGCAGACAGTTTCATGACGACGCAAAAGGGCGCTGGGGCGCTTCCTTTGAACACTATTCTTGACGGCGATTGCATCGAGATGATGAATTCGTTGCCCGAGCAATCGGTCGACCTCATCTTTGCCGATCCGCCGTACAACCTGCAGCTCAAGGGCGAGCTGCACCGCCCGGACAATTCCCGCGTTGACGCTGTGGATGACGCCTGGGATCAGTTTTCAAGTTTCGCCGCCTACGACAGATTTACCCAAGACTGGCTCAAGGCGGCGCGCCGATTGCTCAAACCCACGGGGGCGATTTGGGTGATCGGCAGCTATCACAACATCTTTCGGGTCGGGGCCGCGTTGCAGGATGCGGGCTACTGGATCCTGAACGATGTGGTCTGGCGCAAGTCCAACCCGATGCCCAACTTTCGCGGCAAACGGCTGACCAACGCGCATGAGACGATGATCTGGGCCTCGAAATCCGAAGGTGCCAAGTACACGTTTAACTACGAAGCGCTCAAGGCCCTCAACGAAGGCATCCAGATGCGGTCCGACTGGGTTCTGCCGATCTGCAACGGGCACGAGCGGCTCAAGGACGCCGACGGCAACAAGGCGCACCCGACGCAAAAGCCGGAATCGCTCCTTCATCGCGTGATCCTCGGCGCGTCGAACCCCGGCGATGTGGTGCTGGACCCGTTCTTTGGCTCGGGCACCACCGGTGCCGTGGCCAAGATGCTGGGCCGCAACTGGATCGGGATCGAGCGCGAGGAAAGCTATCGCAAGATCGCCACCCGCCGCATCGCCAACATCCGCAAGTTCGATTCCAGCGCCTTGCAGGTCAGCACCTCCAAACGCGCCGAACCGCGCGTGCCCTTCGGACAGCTGGTCGAACGCGGCATGCTGCGCCCCGGAGAGATGCTGGTCAACGGCCGCGGCCAGATGGCCAAGGTGCGCGCCGATGGCACGCTTGTGGGTGACGACATCAAAGGCTCGATCCACCAGGTCGGTGCAGCCCTCGAAGGCGCGCCCTCCTGCAACGGCTGGACCTACTGGCACTTTCGCCGCGACGGCAAGACGGTGCCGATCGACGTGCTGCGCCAGCAGGTGCGCGCCGAAATGGCCGAGCGCCCGAACTAGACAGACATTCGAACACCGCCAGCGTCGGGGAGGCCTATCCCCCTGACGCTCACCTTCACCCCGCCAGCCAGTCTGGCGGGGTTTTTTTGTGC
>JAHDCH010000288.1 GCA_020629995.1 Pseudaestuariivita sp.
TTGTTGGCAACCGCCGAGGCGATGCAGAAAAAGACGATCAGCGCGTACAGCACCAGCAGCGAAAACGCCCCGATGAACCCAAATTCCTCGGCCAGCGTGGTAAAGATGAAGTCGGTGTGCTTTTCCGGCAAAAAGTTCAGCCGCGATTGGGTGCCCTGCATATAGCCGCGTCCGGCCCATCCGCCGGATCCCAGCGCGATCTTGGACTGGGTGATGTGATAGCCCGCGCCCAGAGGATCGGACCCGGGATCAAGGAACGTGTCGATACGGCGGTACTGGTAATCCTGCAGCAGCTGCCACGTCGTGCCCCGGCTTTGGAACACCGCCGAGACCAACCCGGCCACACCCGCCAGAACGGTCGCGAAATAGGCCCAGTGCACGCCTGCCAGAAACATCACGATGCCGCCGGCGGTCAACAGCAGGATCGCGGTGCCAAGGTCAGGCTGGCTGAGCACCAGCGCAGTGGGCAACAGGATGATCGCCACCGGCAACAGCACCCACAGGGGGCGCGATGTCTTGGACATGGGCAGCCAGTCATAATAGGCGGCCAGCATGATCACGAGGGCGATCTTCATCAGCTCGGACGGTTGCAGCCGCATAAAGCCCAGATCGATCCAGCGCTGCGCGCCGCCGCCGGTGCTGCCAAAGAATTCGACCGCGATCAGCAGCAGGATCCCGATGGCATATGCCACCAGAGCCATGCTGCGCCAGAACCAGATCGGCACCATGGCCACGAGGATCATCAGCGCAAAGCCGAATGCAAAGCGTTTCATCTGCGGCTCGGCCCAAGGCGAAAAGGACCCGCCTGCGACCGAATACAGCATGAGGAACCCGACGCTGGCCACCGCTGTCAGCAACAGCGCCAGCGGCCAGTTCAGATACAGCACCTTGCGAAACCCCGAAGGCACGTATTTGACGGAATACTCTAGGTAACTCATGCCTGACTGCCTCCGCCGTTTTGCTCTTGTTCGCGGCGCAACCGGCGCAGCGTGGCCTGTTGGGCGCGGATACGATCGCGGTCCTTGGCCGGGTAGGCATCCAGCGGCGGGTCTTCTCCGTAGAGCGCCTGCAGCGTGATGTCGCGCGCGATGGGCGCGGCCGTCTTGGAGCCGCCGCCGCCATGCTCGACGATCACCGACACGGCGATCTTGGGTTTGTCGGCGGGCGCAAAGTTCACGAACAAGGCGTGGTCGCGGCGGCGCCATTCGACCTCGTCATCCTTCAGGACGCGGCCAAAGCGTTCGCGTTCGGATTGCAGGTTGCGGACCTGGCTGGTGCCGGTCTTGCCGGCCATGCGCAGGCCGTCGGCGATGATCCGGCTGCCATAGGCCGTGCCGCGCCGGCTGTTCGACACGGTGAACATGGCGCGCCGCACCAGCCGCAGGTGATTTTCGTTCAGGTCCAGCGGTGCGCCCGCGCCCGTGGGCTGTTCGATCCCGTCGACCGTCTTGACCAGTCGCGGGCTGACGGCGCGTCCGGTGGCGATGCGCGCTGTCATCACCGCCAGCTGAAGCGGTGTCGAGGCCACAAAGCCTTGCCCGATCGAGGCGTTCACGCTGTCGCCGATCACCCAGTCCTTGCCGAACCGGTTGCGTTTCCATTCGCGGGTCGGTGCCACGCCGCTGCTTTCGGCAGACATCGGCACGCCGTGCTTTTCGCCCAGTCCCAGGCGGCGGGCCATGGCGGTGATCCGTTCGATCCCGGTCTTGAGCGCCAGTTCGTAATAATAGACGTCGCAGCTTTCCCGCAGCGACGCTTCGAGATCCACGTTGCCGTGGCCCGAGCCTTTCCAACAGTGGAACCGGCGGCTGGCCACCTCGAGGAACCCGTTGCAGCGGAACGTGTCATTGGCGCCGATGATCCCCGCATCCAGCGCTGCCAGAAGCGTGACCATCTTGAAGGTCGAACCGGGCGGATAGGTGTCCTGCACCGTCTTGGACGCCAGCGGCCGGTATTCGTTGTCGCGCAGCACGCTGTAGTCGGCGACCGAGATGCCTTCGACAAACTTGTTGGGATCGTACGAGGGCGACGAGGCGATCGCCAGCAGGTCGCCGGTTTCGCAATCGATGACGACGGCGCTTGCGCTTTCCTCGCCCAGCCGCGCCTGCACATAGGATTGCAGTGCGTGGTCCACGGTCAATTGCAGATCCGCGCCGGGCTTGCCTTCGGTGCGGTCCAGCTCTCGCATGACGCGGCCGGTGTTGTTCACTTCGACGCGCTTGACGCCGGGCTTGCCGCGCAGGCGTTCTTCTTCCTTGGATTCGACGCCGACCTTGCCGATCTGAAAGCGCGGGATGCGCAGCAGCGGCGGCGGGTCTTCGTAGCGGTCGAGGTCCGACTGGCTGACGCGGCCGACATAGCCGACCACATGGGCAAATTCGCTACCCAGGGGGTAGATGCGGCTTAGCCCGACCTCGGGCGATACGCCGGGCAGGGCGGGGCCATTGACGGCGACCCGGCTCAGGTCGTCCCAGCTGACGCGGTCCAGCACTGTGACAGGCGCGCGGGGGCTGCCCCGAAGCGCGCGTATGGCCTGCGCGCGATCCTCGTCGCTGAGCGGCACGATCTGCGACAGCTCGTCCAGCGTCTGTTCGACGTCGGGCACGTTTTCGCGCACCATCACGATGCGGTAGGATGGCACGTTGTCGGCAATCGTCAGCCCGTTGCGGTCATAGATCCGCCCGCGCGCCGGGGCGATGACCTGATCGTTGATCCGGTTTTCGTCAGCAAGCAGGCGAAAGGCATCCGCCTCTTCGACCTGCATGTACCGCATCCGCGCGCCCAGAACGCCCATGAAGGCCAGCTGCGCGCCGGCCAGGACAAGGCTGCGCCGTGTGATCTTGCGCGCTGACAGCGCCGTATCGCGCGGTGAGCGTCTCATGCCCGGAACCCCGCCGTGTCCATGCCGCCCGGTGCCATCGGGCGCACGCCGAACAGATAATGGCTGATCACGATGACGCCGGGCACCGAAAGCGCGGTAAAGACCAGCTGCGCCACCGTCAGCGGAAAGGGCGGCAGCGGCAAAAGCATCACCGCCAGCCCCAGCCGGTACAGCAGGGCAACCGCCACCAGCGCCGCGACGATGGTCGTGACCTCAAGCATGAAGGGGGCGTCGCGCATGGTGCGCGACCGGCCCTTGAGCCATTCTGCCGCCGCCACTACCAGAGCCGCCATCAGACCCGGCGGGCGCTGAAACAAAAGATCGGTCAGCAGGAACACCGCCGCCACCAGCAGGACCGGCACATAGGCCGGACGCCGGAGCGCCCAGGCAAAGGTGAGCGCCAGCATCAGGTCGGGCGCAGGCCAGCCGCCCGGAACCGTATCAAGCGGCATCAGGTGCACAAAAGCGATGACCGCGGCGATCAGGATGAACAGCGCGCGCTTGCTCCAGGCCCGGCCGGTTTCCGTGCGCTCAGCCATTGTCGCCCTCCGCCAGTGCTTCGGGAGAGGGCGCTTCGGCTTCGGCGTCGGCCTGACCTCCGCCCGGCAGGATCAGCGCCGAGGCGGGCGGGCGCTCGCCCAGTTCGTGATCGCGCAGGACGCGCAGGAATTCGAGCCGCTCGTAATCCGCTGCCAGCCGCACGCGCATCCGTCCGCCCTGATCGATCACCACTTCGCCCAGCAGCAGCCCGGGCGGAAAAACGCCGCCATCGCCGCTGGTCACAACGCGGTCACCGGGCCGCACGACGCCGGGATTTTCCAGAAAATCCACCGGTGGGGCGATCTGGTTGTCGCCGATCACCAGCCCCTTTTGACCCGAGGCGGGCAACGTCACCGGCACCCGGCTGGAGGCGTCGGTCAAAAGGATCACACGGCTGGTCGCC
>JAHDCH010000289.1 GCA_020629995.1 Pseudaestuariivita sp.
AACCCGGTCGCGTTATAGCTGCCCTGGTTCGAGCCGACGTTCTGATAGCTCGAGGTGATCGGATCAAAGATCCGCAGTTGGCCGGACTGAACCTGATAGATCTCGCCGCTACAGCTGAACGGAGGGCCAGACTGAGCCGAGGCGCTCTGTGCAGCCAGCACAAGCCCCAACGCCAGAACAAAACTTGCAAGCCTTTTGACCAACGTCACCGCTGCACTCATCACACCCTCGCGACGCGCTTATCTTTGCACGCTCTTAGTTGTCCCTGTCCGTACACGCCTCAAAGATGTTTCGGACATCCGAAACAATCCTAGGTTTAGGCGTGCACAAATGACGATACTGTAAGTAATGAGACTGAAAAAGGCCGTTGTGCCGCCTTGCGACAACACGGCTCAACTGTTGCAGGTGCGCGACGCTCCGCCGCCGAATAGTGCAAGGCCAGCAGAAAAATGCCGGTCTGACCCTGGGTTTTCCACAGAATCACGGGTGTTCCAGACGCCTCTGTGCCGCCTCTGCCGCTTCCAGGGCGCCTTCCAGAAAGCCTCCGAACCCCTGCGCCACCTCGGTTCCCGCCAAGATCAGCCGCCCGTCCCAAAGCCCGTCCAGCACCGGCGGCAGGCCATAGCGCGGATGTGCGAACAGGGGCTGTTGATCGGCCTGCGTGGCGGTGAACGGGTCCTGCGCCCAATCCTTGATGTGCAGGGCCTGCGGATGCGCGGCCTCTGGCCCGAACAGGCGTTCCAGCTGCGCAAGGATGGCGGCGCGCAGGGCGTCTTCGTCCCTCCGCGCGGCAGGCGGCACGCCGACAAATCCGAACAGCGCGCCCTTGAGGCCGGACGCGGGCGACGCGTCGTGGATCTCGGCCAGGGGGCCGCGGCGGCTCATCGCGTCACCGGACAGTCCCGCGTCCCGCCAAAAAGGCGTGCCGTAGACCGCAACCGCCTTGGCCTGCCCCGCCATCCAGGTGGGAATTTGCGCCATGGCTCGCGTTTCGCCATCGCTCAGCGCGGGCGCAAAGGTCAGGCCCGCCACCAGCCGCGGCGGCAGGGCAAGGACGACATGCACCGCCTCCAGCCGGGCACCGTCCTGCGCCTGTGCCACGATCCGCCCGCGCCCTGCATCCCGCGTCAGACCGCTCAGCGCGCGGCCAAGCGTGACAGCCCCTTCGGGCAAGACGCCGGTCAAGGCGTCCGTCAGGGCACTCAGCCCGCCCGCAACCCGGAACGACCCGTCCATCGAGGCAAAGCCGCGACCGCGCTGCACATCACCGGCGGCATCCTCGAAAGTGAGCGCTCCTGTGGCGTGTTGCGCAAAGGGGCGCAGGCCAAACCTGTCCACCAGCGCCGCGATCCGGGGCTGACCGGGCCAGTACCACGCAGGCCCCATGTCAAAGGCCGCGCCGGTTCCGACCTGCGTCAGGATTCGCCCGCCCGTGCGGCTGCGCGCCTCCCACAGCTGAAAGCTGCGGCCGCCCCGCGCCAGCCGGTCGGCTAGGGCAAGCCCCGCAAGGCCCGCCCCCACGATCAGAACGTCGGTTTGCTGCACTTTCCTGCCCCGGGCGCAGGCCGATCAGACGCTCGGCGGTGCGGCAAAGCGCAAATGCCCGGTCTTGAACCAGAGCTTTGCCCCCTCGGGCCCTGCCTCCACGCGTAACGGCGCGCCCTGCGGCAGGCGCAGCCACGCGCCTTTGCCCAGGCGTTCGCCGCCTTCGGTCACCGCCCCCGCAATCACCAGCATTTCGGTCCCGCCCGGCGCTGTGCTGGTCAGCTTGGCCCCGGCGTCCAGCTCGGTGTAGGTCACCGTCTCTCTTGCGTCCTTGTGCAGAACCGCTCTGGCGATCCCCTGCTCCTTTGGCCCCAGCTCCCGGGCCATGGTTTTGCGAAACTGCGTGCGATCGTCCATGTCGAACTGCCACAGTTTGACAAAGATCGTGCAGCCCGGTTCGGACCCCGGCGTGTGCTGGCTGGTCGGCGGATTGCGCACATAGGTGCCCGCCGGGAAATCGCCGTGCTCGTCCTGAAACACGCCCTCCAGCACGATGAACTCTTCTCCGCCCGTGTGCGTATGCGCCGAAAAGCTCGACCCCGGCGCGTAACGGACGATGGTGGTGGCTCGGGCCACCTCGTCGCCAATCCGGTCCAGCATCCTGCGCTCCACCCCCGGCATGGGCGACGCAACCCACGCCACCTCGTCCGAACGAACCACCACGCGGTCCTCAAAATTCGCGTTCACTTCCATCCGAGCCTCCGTCGCGCGCCTTTATGCTATCTACCTATCAATAGGTAGATCGTCAAGGCGGCAAGAGCCTTTGACACGGCCCGTGCAATCGTCTACCTAAATTGTATCCACTTGGATACATTATTGCATGACCTCCGATCACTCCCAGGGCAGTCTTGCCTTTACCCGCATCATGGCTGCGATCGAATCCGGCGAATATGCGCCCGGCGACCGCTTGCGCGAGATCGACGTGGCAGACCGCCTGTCGCTGTCGCGTACCCCCGTGCGCGAGGCTTTGCGCCGGCTCGAGGCGGAAAACATCATCGAACACCGCCCGCGTGTGGGGGCCGTGATCCGCACGCTTGGTCATTCCGAAGTGGTCGAGCTGTACGAGATGCGCCGCGTCCTCGAACGCACTGCGGCCGAAATGGCGGCCAAACACGCCGCCCCCGCCGAGATTGACGCCATGGCCGACTTGAACGCGCAACTGTCCGCCACCGATGGCGACGGCCCTCGTGCAGCCGCGATCAACCAGCGGTTTCATCACGCCATCACTCTGGCTGCGCGCAACCGGTTCCTGCTCGACGCCATGCGCGCGATGACAAACGCCCTTTTGCTGCTGCGGCCCACCACACTGGCCGATGCCGACAGGATCGCCACCGTTGCCCGGCAGCATGACGCAATCCTCACCGGCATCCGCGCCGGGGATGCCGCCGCCGCGGGCGAGGCCGCCGCCGCGCATCTTGATACGTCGCTGCGGTATCGGCTTGGGGTGATGCGCGGATGATCCATATCCTTGTCACCTACCTTATTGCCCTTGCCGGCGTTGCGGTGTTCCACCTGGCGGGCCTGCCCCTGCCCTGGCTGCTGGGGCCGATCACCGCCTGCCTGATCGCGGGCCTTGCCGGTGTGCGGATGCGCGGGATCGCCGTGCTCAGCAATGCGATGCGCACGATCCTGGGTGTGGCCGTCGGCGCCAGCTTTACCACCGCCGTCGTGGCCAGCATGGCCGGCATGTGGACAACGCTTGCTCTGGTGCCGCTGCTGGTGATCGCGATCGGGCTTGTGGGTGTGCCCTATTTCCAACGGCTCTGGGGCTTTGACTTTGCCACCAGCTACTATTCAGCCATGCCCGGCGGCCTTCAGGACATGCTGCTCTTTGGCGAAGAAGCCGGCGGCGACGTCCGCGCCCTGTCGCTGATCCATGCCACCCGTGTGATGGTGATCGTCATGGCCCTGCCCTTTATCCTTCAGGGCTACTGGGGCGTTGATCTTGGCAATCCGCCGGGTGCTCCGGCGTCGACCCTGCCGCTGTCGCAGATGGCCTTGATGGTCGCCGCAGGCCTTGGCGGCTGGCAACTGGCCCGTGCCCTGGGGCTGTTTGGCGCGTCCATCCTAGGCCCCATGATCGTCGCTGCCGTTCTGGCGCTGCTTGGCGTCCTTCAGCACCGCCCCCCGGCCGAGGCGATCTGGGCCGCGCAATTCTTTATCGGTCTGGTGGTGGGGACCAAGTATTCCGGCATCACCGGCGCCGAAGTCCGCCGCGATCTGGCCGCCGCGCTGGGGTTCTGCGTGATCCTGCTGATCCTGTCCGCGCTGTTCGTCGA
>JAHDCH010000290.1:0-1814 GCA_020629995.1 Pseudaestuariivita sp.
TGACCGGCAGGTTGTACTGCGCCGCAGTGCCCAGCTCCTGCATGTTCATCAGCCACGACGCCTCACCGGCCACGTTGATGACCAGCGCATCAGGATGCGCCACCTGCACGCCGATCGACGCCGGGAAGCCGTAGCCCATCGTGCCCAGACCGCCAGACGTCATCCAGTGGTTCGGATCCTCAAAGCCGAGATACTGCGCCGCCCACATCTGGTGCTGGCCAACCTCGGTGGTGATGTACCGGTCCTTGCGATCCTTGGTCAGCGCCTCGAGCCGCGCAAGCGCGTGTTGCGGGCGGATCGTGCCGGTCGAAGGTTTGATCGCGAGGCAATCCACCTTCTTCCACTCGTCGATCTTGCCCCACCATTTGGCGATGCCTTCGCGGTTCAGCTTGCGGCCGCGGTCCTTCCAGATCGCCAGCATCTCTTCGAGCACATGCGCCACGTCGCCGACGATCGGGAAGTCTGTCTTGATCACCTTGTTGATCGAGGACGGATCGATGTCGATATGCGCCTTTTTCGAGCCGGGCGAAAACGCGTCAAGCCGCCCGGTGATCCGGTCGTCGAACCGCGCGCCGACGTTGATCATCAGATCGCAGCCGTGCATCGCGAGGTTCGCCTCATAGAGGCCGTGCATCCCCAGCATCCCCAGCCACTTGTCGCCCGACGCGGGATACGAGCCCAGCCCCATCAGCGTCGAGGTGATCGGGATGCCCGTCGCCTCCACCAGTTCGCGCAACAGCTCGGAGGCGCGGGGGCCCGAGTTGATCACCCCGCCGCCGGTGTAGAACACCGGGCGCTCGGCCGTCTCCATCGCCTCGACCAGCGCGGTGATGGTTTCGGTATCGCCTTTGACGCGCGGCTGATAGTGGCCCAGATCCGCATCCTTGGGCGCGGTATAGGTGCCATTGGCAAATTGCACATCCTTGGGGATGTCGATCAGGACGGGGCCGGGGCGGCCCTTGGTCGCCACGTGGAATGCCTCGTGAATCGTGCCCGACAGCTGGTCGGTTTCTTTCACCAGCCAGTTGTGCTTGGTGCAGGGGCGGGTGATGCCGACGGTGTCCGCCTCCTGAAAGGCGTCCGAGCCGATCATGAAGGTCGGCACCTGGCCGGTCAGAACCACGATCGGGATACTGTCCATCAGCGCGTCGGTCAGCCCGGTCACCGCGTTGGTCGCGCCGGGGCCCGAGGTCACCAGCACCACGCCGGGTTTCCCGGTCGAGCGGGCATAAGCCTCGGCCATGTGCACGGCGCCTTGCTCGTGACGCACCAGATAGTGCCGGATCGCGTTTTGCTGAAAGATCTCGTCGTAAATGGGTAGGACGGCGCCGCCGGGGTAGCCGAATACCGTGTCCACACCCTGATCCTTGAGGGCCTGAACCACCATTTTCGCTCCGGTCATCTGACGTGCCATCTTGGTCTCCATCTATCTACGTCAGTCACAAAAAAACCCCCGAGGGTCAGTCGGGGGCGCATGGGGTGCCAATATGGCTGCCGTGTTACGGCTCCATGCGCCACTTGCCTACAAGTACGACTAGAATGTCCATCGAACCCTCCGAAAGTGCTGGGACACTATGAGCGGCGCGCAGGGGGGTCAACATAGAAAAGTGTCTCTGAGCCACGAATTTTCGCAATTTTCTGTCGCGGATTGCAGGTCAGCCCAGAACGGCGGGATCAAAGGCGCACAGCTCCTCGAACGAGGCGATCACATGGACCTCGGCATGGGCGCGGGCGGCGTCGACCATCGCGCGGATGTCGGGCATCCAGTTGGCGTCGACATGGCCGATCAGCTGGAACATGCGGCGCAGGTCCGG
>JAHDCH010000290.1:1914-3811 GCA_020629995.1 Pseudaestuariivita sp.
CGCGTCAGACCGGCGGTCGACGAGATGCCCAGCTTGCGCTTGATGTTCTTGCGGTGGGTTTCGACGGTGCGCACGCTGATATCCAGCGCCAGCGCGACCTCCTTGTTTGATTTGCCCTGCGCCAGCTGCAGCAGGATCGTCTGTTCGCGGCCCGTCAACGCATCGCGCGCCCCGCCAGACGGCGGGGTAAGCGAGCCCTGAGCGCCGGTGCACAGGTATTGCTCGCCCTCCATCACGCGGGTGATGGCTGTATATATTTCGTCCGTCGGCACGTCCTTGAGCACGTATCCCATGGCGCCATGGCTCATCGCGGTCGAGATATACTCGGCGCTGTCGTGCATCGTCAGGATCAGTACGCGCGTCTCGGGGCGCTTTTCGAGCAGCAGCTCGGTCGCGGTCAGGCCCGACATCCCGGGCATGTTGAGGTCCATCAGCACCACGTCGGGCGCAAGCGTGCCGATCTGGTCGACCAGCTCGCGGGCATCGGACAAGGTGGTGACGACGCTCAGGTCGTCATAGCTTTCGAGGATCGCCTCGATGCCTTCGGCGACCATGGGATGATCGTCGACGATCACCACGCGGATGGGGTCTGCGCGGGTCATGCGCGTTTCTCCTTGGGAGCGGGGCCGGCGGTTTCGCCGGGCGGCAGAATGTGGGTCAGGGGCACCTGCGCTTCGATCACCGTGCCCGAACGGGAGGACAGGATGCGCAGCGTTCCGTCCTGCTGTTCGATCCGTTCCTGCATGTTGCGCAGGCCCAGACCGCCGCCCGCGCGGGCATGTTCCGAAGGCAGGCCCACGCCATTGTCGGCGATGCGCAGGGTCGCGCCCCGGCGGTGGCCGCGCAGGTCGATCGACACATGGCTGGCGCGGGCGTGCCGTTCGATGTTGGTCAGCGCCTCCTGCGCGATGCGGTAGAGGGCGATCTTGGCGTCCTGATCCAGCCGGTTGCGGAACACCACCGTGGAAAAGTCGGTGTCGATCCCGGTGCGGGTGCGGAAATCATCGGTCAGCGCCTTCAGCGCGGGGCCGAGGCCCAGATCGTCCAGCACGCCGGGGCGCAGATCGCGGCTGATGCGGCGCACCTCGTTGATCGCGCCCGACAGCTGGGTGATCCCCTTGTCCAGCGTCTCGGCCGCCTTTGGCGTGCCGGGCAGCAGGCGCCGCCGCGCGGCATCCAGTGCATAGCGCACCGCGACCAGAGACTGGCTGATCCCGTCGTGCAGCTCGCGCGCGACGCGCCCGCGCTCTTCTTCCTGGGCATCGAACACGCGCTGGGTCAGCTCCTTGAGCTTGGCATCCGCCAGCCGCCGTTCGCGCACGTTGATGAACAGGCCCGAGGTGAACACAAGGATCAGCGCGGCAAGGGTGATCGCGCCGATGGTCAGGAACGTCTGCTGCACGCGCGCCTCCACGTCGGCGCGCGCCGCGGCGACCGAGGCCAGCACATCGTCGATGAACACGCCCGTGCCCACCGCCCACCGCCAATCCTGCAGGCCAAGGACAAAGGTGATCATCCGCGCCTCTTCGCCGGTCGACGGTTTGGTCCACAGATGTTCGTGATAGCCTGAACCTGACCGCGCAAGGTCGATAAAGGCATCGACCACGGGCGTGCCTTCGCTGTCGGTCAGGCCGGTCCAGTTCTGGCCGATCATCTCGGTCTGGCGGGGCGAGACGAGGTTGGTGCCTTCGTAATCGTAGACAAAAAAGAACCCGTCATCGCCATAGATCATCGCCGCCAGGATCTGCGCCACCTGATCCTTGGCCGCCTGATCGTCAAATGGCGCGTTGCCGTAGATGAAATAGAACCCGTTGCGCGCCTGTGTGACGTAGTTTCGCAGCTCGTCCTTCTTGGCCTCCAGCAGGCGATCTTCCAGCTGGCGAATCTCGCGCTCGGC
>JAHDCH010000291.1 GCA_020629995.1 Pseudaestuariivita sp.
TGTCGATCACGACCTTCATGTAGGGCATCGTGGTGGTCAGCAGGGCCGACATGCCAAGAATGTCGGGCTCTTCGGTTTCGATGGCTTCCATATAGGCTTCGACCGCGTTGTTGATGCCAAGATCCACAACTTCGAAACCCGCGCCTTCCATCATCATCGACACCAGGTTCTTGCCGATATCGTGGATGTCGCCCTTGACGGTGCCGATCACCATCTTGCCCACGCGAGGCGCGCCGGTTTCGGCCAGCAGGGGCTTCAGGATCGCCATCCCGCCTTTCATGGCGTTGGCGGCCAGAAGAACCTCGGGCACAAACAGGATGCCATCGCGGAAATCGTTGCCCACGATGGTCATGCCGCCCACGAGGGCCTTGGTCAGGATGTCGTAAGGGGCCCAGCTACGCTCGAGCAGGATGTTGACGCCTTCTTCGATCTCTTCCTTGAGGCCGTCGTAGAGGTCATCGAACATCTGCTGGACAAGCTCGTCATCATCAAGCTCGCTGAGGACGATATCGTCTTCTTCATCGGACATGTGCCATCTCCATCCTCTGGCCGTTTCGCCAGCCTTCGCGCGATTGCCGTTCCGGGGCTGTCTGAAAACCGACATCGCCCGTTCTGGGACCGACTTAAAACCCATTGGCGGCGCGATGTGAAATGACAATATCTCAAGAAGATTATCGGGTTGTTGAATGTGTTCCCTTTTTGTTCTAGGCTTGGTGCATGGTCGATCCGAGGCATATGCGAGACGCGCGATATCGGCGCGGGCGGGCAGCGCAGAGCAACGCGCCCAGCCGTTTTGACCTGGCGCGGGAAGCGTTTGATGATGGCTGGGCAGAAGAGGATGTGCCGCTGGCGCCAGCCCGCACCGAGGTCACCTGCGAAACGCCAAGATCGGTCATCACCCGGAACACGTCGCCCGATCTGTCTTTTGACCGGGCGATCAACCCCTACCGGGGCTGCGAGCATGGGTGCATCTACTGTTTTGCGCGGCCGACCCATGCCTATCTGGGCCTGTCACCCGGGCTCGACTTTGAAACGCGATTGGTGGCCAAGGAGGGCGCTGCCGACGTGCTGGCGGGCGAGCTGCGCAAGCCATCGTATCGCCCTGCGGTGATCGCATTGGGGACGGGGACCGACCCCTACCAACCATTAGAGAGGGATCGCGGGTTGACCCGCGAGGTGCTGAAGGTGCTGGCCGAGGCGCAGCATCCCGTCGCCATCGTGACCAAAGGCGCACTGATCGAGCGCGACATCGACATTCTGGGCCCCATGGCCGCCGCCGGGCTGGTGCGGGTGGGCCTGTCGCTGACAACGCTGGACGCGGGGCTGGCCCGCGCGATGGAGCCGCGATGCCCGTCACCCGCACGGAGGTTGCGGGCGATCGAGCGGTTGAGCGCGGCTGGGATTCCCGTGCGGGTCATGACCTCGCCCATCGTGCCGGGGCTGACCGACCACGAGGCCGAAGCGCTTCTGAAAGCCGCGGCCGGCGCGGGCGCGGTGGCGGCGTCCTGGGTCATGCTGCGGCTGCCGCGCGAAGTGGCGCCGCTGTTCCGCGAATGGCTGGAGGCCTATGCGCCAGACCGCGCGGGCCGTGTCATGGCGCGGGTGCGCGAGATGCACGGAGGACAGGATTATGATGCGCGGTGGGGCCACAGGATGCGGGGCGAGGGGCATTATGCACAGATCATTGCAGCCCGATGGAAGCGCGCTGCGCGGGCGCTTGGCCTCGATACGGCGCTGGCCCCGCTGAGGACAGACCTGTTTCGCCGGCCCGAACGGGCGGGGGATCAGCTGACGCTGTTCTAATGCGGGACGAGGGAAGATGGGTGAAATCACCCATCCTACACAAGTGTCGTCTCAGGCGTCTGTGGTGCGGCGACGGCGGCGCGGACGGCGGGCGGGTGCGGCGTCATCGCCGGTGCCGTCGCTTTCGGACGTGAAGGCGCCAAGCGCGGCGGTGATCTCGTCAAGGGCGGGCGTATCCGGAACATCGCGTGTTTCGAGCGCAGCGCGCATCGAGGCGAGGTGTTCGGGCGTGGTGCCGCAGCAGCCGCCGATGATCTTGGCGCCCGAAGCGCGCGCAAGGATCGCATAATCAGCCATCAGATCGGGTGTGCCATCATAATGGATGTGCCCATCGACATATTTGGGAATGCCGGCATTGCCTTTCGAGATGATCGGACGCGCGGTGCCGGTCGCGGAAAAGCCCAGAACCGTGCGCAACAGGTCTGACGCACCGGTGCCGCAATTGGCGCCAAATGCCAGCGGCGGGTTTTCGAGGCCTTCGACAAGCTCGACAAAAGCGCTGGAGGTCACGCCCATCATGGTGCGTCCCGCGGTGTCAAAGCTCATCGTGCCACACCAGGGCACATCGGCGCGGGCAAATGCCTCGGCGGCGGCGAGGAATTCTTCGGGGGCCGAGATCGTCTCGAGCCACATGACGTCAGCGCCCCCGGCTTTCAGGCCTTCGGCCTGTTCGTGAAACATCTCGACCGCGCTGGCATGGCTGAGACTGCCGACCGGCTCCATGATTTCGCCAGTCGGGCCGACCGACCCGGCCACGATCACGGTGCGGCCCGCGGCATCGGCCACTTCGCGGCCAAGCTCGGCGGCAAGCTTGTTCAGCTCGAACACGCGGTCGGCAGCATCGTGCAGGGCCAGGCGCGAGGCATTGGCACCAAAGGAATTGGTGAGGAACAGATCGCTACCTGCGTTCACGGCGCCGCTGTAGAGGGCGCGGATCTTGTCCTGTTCGGTGACATTCCACAGCTCGGGCGCGTCGCCCGACATCAGGCCCATCTCGAACAGGTTGGTGCCTGTCGCTCCGTCGGCCAGCAGCCAGTCGCGGGAGTCAAGAAAATCGGCGAATACAGTGCTCATGGGTCGGCCTCCTGCTCAGCTGGCCCATGTGGCATGGACCGCAGATATGAGGCAAATCGAACCTGCGCATGAAGATTATGAGCGATGCGCAAGTGACGTAGCGCTTCCGGGGGGATGCCGAAAGCGCCGGACGGGTCAGACCCCGTCGATGATCTGCGCCTTGGCTTCGACCAGCAAAGTGGCCATTTGTGCGCGGATTTCGGCCTCGGTTGCCTTGTCGCCCAGATCGCCAGACACCTTGCGGAAGACGTCTTCGTCGCCGGCCTCCTGGAAATCGGATTTCACGACTTCGGTCGCATAGGCCGCGGCGGCGTCGCCGTCCTTGCCCATCAGTCCCGCGGCCCAAAGGCCGAGCAGCTTGTTGCGGCGCGCTTCGGCCTTGAACTGCATTTCGGCATCGTGGGCATATTTGTTCTCGAACGCATCGGCGCGGTCATCAAAGCTGGACATTGCGGGGCTCTCCCTTGGTTCTGGTCCGGTTTGCGACAGATATGACCCCGCCATGCGCTGATCGCAAGGGCAGGCTCCTTGCGAGCGGCGGGGGCATCGCTTATGAGGCGTGCAAGGTGCCGCGCCCTTTTGCGCGCGCCGCAGCAAAGCGAGACCTCATGGCACGGCGCAAGAAGATCTACGAAGGCAAGGCGAAGATTTTGTACGAAGGCCCCGAGCCGGGCACCATCGTGCAATATTTCAAGGATGATGCCACCGCGTACAACGCCCAGAAAAAGGACGTGATCGACGGCAAGGGGGTGCTGAACAACCGCCTGAGCGAGTTTTTCATGACCGGCCTGAACCAGATTGGCGTGCCGACGCATTTCCTCAAGCGGCTCAACATGCGCGAACAGCTGGTGCGGTCGTGCGAGATCATCCCGCTGGAGATCATCGTGCGCAACTTTGCCGCCGGCAGCATGAGCCAGCG
>JAHDCH010000292.1 GCA_020629995.1 Pseudaestuariivita sp.
CGGCGGCCTTGAGCACGTCGGCCAGCAGCGGGCCCTCGAACGAATGCACCGCGCCGCCCTTGGGAAAGTCGGCCTGCACGGTATGCAGCTCGAGGCCCATCAGCTTGTCATAGTCGAACTGCGCCGCGGCATCGAAATCGACCTCCTGATAGCCAAAGAACTTGTCATCGGCCTCGCTGTAGGCCTGGCGCGTGGGCGCGGCCAGGTTGCCTGTTACCGTCAGGATGATGGGCCCCGATGGCCCGGCCTCCTGCGCGGTCAACCCCATGGGCAGGGCACATGCCGCGACAATGGCTCCGGTCGTCAAACATCGTCTGGTCAGCGTGAGCATACGTCACCTCCGGAATTTGAAAGGAATCGTCTTAAAATTGTATCGCGACGTTAACGCTCCATTAACTCGCCAGAAATGGTGAGGGGGGCTGCGCGCAAACCGGCGTGTTTGATGCGAAACGCCGCACCAAACCAAAGAGTGGGTGGCCTTGGGGATCGAAGCCATCTGCTGCCAGGGGTGAGCAGGCAACTCCGGGCGACCGGTGGGTGAGCGAAGCCATGCGCGCTGACACGACGCGAAGGATATGACGTCCGCCATCACTCGATCTGGTTCGATGCGACGGTGACAACCCTAGCATGTATGAGGGGCTTTGAAATTCCCCATAAATAGCGATGCGTTGGTGCCGGGAGGTGCGGCTCAGACAGGCCGGGTGCGCAGGAACAGGTACAGCGGCAGACCACAGCTCACACCGATGCAAAACGTTGCGGGTATCGCGATCAGGCCGATCCAGTTGCGGCGCATGGCCACCTCGGCGATGATCCACACCGTCAGGGTGATGGCGGCTATGGTCAGATCCCAGACAAGGCCCGATGCCGCCGCGTTGACGTGCCAGGCGTCGACCATGGCCATCAGGCTCCAGCCGTTTTCCTGAAACCAGCTGACGAAATAGTACATCGGGTGGATCGCGCCCCAGATCGCCAGCGCGAGGTACAGCATGCGCAGCGGGGTCATGCCAGCGCTCCGGCCTGCTCTGCGACGGGCGCGCGGGCCTCGGGGGTGATCGGCTCACCGTCGGCGCCGCAGGCCGCGAGGGCCAGCGCCGCAATCCACACCAGATGTCTCATCCCAAAATCTCCTGCCACCGGGCGATCTGTTCGCGCACACGCACCGGGGATGTCCCCCCATAGCTGGTGCGGGAGGCCACCGAATTGCGCACGCCAAGCACGTCGTACACGCCCGAATGTATCCCGGAATGCACGTCTGTCATCTCTTCGAGGGTCAGATCGGGCAAATCCTTGCCGCCCGCCTCGGCCCGGGCCACCAGCGTTCCGGTGACGTGGTGCGCCTCGCGGAAGGGCAGGCCCAGCTCCCGCACCAGCCAGTCGGCCAGATCGGTGGCGGTGCTGAACCCGGTCGCCGCCGCGGCCTCGAGCACCTCCTGATTGGCGGTCAGATCGCGCACCATGCCGTCCATTGCGGCCAGCGCCAGCATCAGGTTGTCGGCGGCGTCAAAGACCGGTTCCTTGTCTTCCTGCATATCCTTGGAATAGGTCAGCGGCAGGCCCTTCATCACCGTGAACAGCGTCATCGTGCTTCCCAGTATCCGGCCCACCTTGGCGCGGATCAGCTCGGCGGCGTCGGGGTTCTTTTTCTGCGGCATGATCGACGAGCCGGTCGAGAACCGGTCGCTAAGCGTCACGAACCGGAACTGCGCCGAGGACCAGATCACCAGCTCTTCGGCCAGCCGGCTGAGGTGCATGGCGCAGATGCTGGCGCTGCTGAGGAATTCCAGCGCAAAATCCCGGTCGCTGACCGCATCCAGCGAATTGGCTGCCGGCCGGTCAAAGCCCAGCGCTTCGGCCGTCATATGCCGGTCAATGGGAAAGCCCGTGCCCGCCAGCGCTGCCGCGCCGAGGGGCGATTCGTTCATGCGCTTGCGCCCATCGGCAAAGCGCGAGCGGTCGCGGCCAAACATCTCGACATAGGCCATCATGTGATGGCCCCAGGTGACCGGCTGCGCCACCTGCAGATGAGTAAAGCCGGGCATCACCCATTCCGCGCCCGCGTCGGCCTGGGCGAGGCAGGCTTGCAAGAGCCTGATGAGCGCCGCGTCCACCGCATCGAACTGGTCACGCACCCACAGTTTGAAATCGGTCGCCACCTGATCGTTGCGCGACCGCGCGGTGTGCAGCCGGCCCGCAGGTTCGCCCACAATCTCTTTCAGCCGCGCCTCGACATTCATGTGAATGTCCTCCAGCGCGGGCGAAAAGTTGAAATCTCCGGCCTCGATCTCTGACAAGACCGTGAGCAGCCCTTCCCGGATCGCCTCGGCATCGCTATCCCTCAGGATGCCCGTCGCTGCCAGCATGGCGGCATGGGCGCGCGAGCCGCGGATGTCTTGCGCCGCCAGTCGCTGGTCAAACCCGATCGAGGCATTGATCGCCTCCATGATCGCGTCTGGTCCTGCGGCGAACCGGCCGCCCCACATCTGGTTGGCGCTGTCCTTGGTCATCTTACTTGGCCCCTTTGGGAGAACATGATGAAACGTCTTGCCGCTGCCCTCTATACCGCGCTTGCGCTCACTGCAAACGCAGGCCTCGCCGACACCGCCGCGCTCGAAGCGCTGCGCGACGGCGACATGCGCAAGCTGACCTTCCATGCCGAGCCCAAAGAGCTGTCCGAAACCGCTTTCCAGACCTTCGAAGGCGAGCCGATGTCGCTGGACCAATACCAGGGCAAGCACATCGTTCTGAATTTCTGGGCCACGTGGTGCGCCCCCTGCCGCAAGGAAATGCCGCACCTGTCCGAACTTCAAGCCGAGCTGGGCGGTGACCGCTTCGAGGTTGTCACCATCGCCACGGGGCGCAACCCTCCGCAGGGGATGAAGGATTTCTTTGCCGAGATCGGCGTCGAGAACCTGCCGCTTTACCGCGACCCGCGGCAGGGTCTGGCGCGCAAGATGGCCGTTCTGGGGCTGCCTGTGACCGTTATCCTTGATCCCGAAGGCCGCGAGATCGCGCGCCTGCTGGGCGATGCCGACTGGGCCAGTGACAGCGCCAAGGCTATCGTCAGCGCTCTGATCGGCACCGAAGGCTAAGAGGCGACAAGCTCCGCGCCCCACAATTCTGCCAGCGCGGCGCCCTGCCCCGTGGGCACAAGGCACACGACGCGCTGGCCCGCGTCCCGCGCTGCTGCCACGTCGCCCGGATCGTCCAGCGCCTCGCGCTCTGCATCGCGGCGGGCAAGCTCGAGATACCCGTGCAGCTCGGCTGCCGCAAAGATCACATCCGCTTCCTGCATGCGCTGCACGCCGCGCAACGTGATCAGGTCGGGCGCGCCGGGCACCGCTTCCACGACGCTCAGCGATGCGTTGGCCGTTTTTTCCCACGCGCTTTCTGCGATCGCCCGGCGGATCATCGCCTCGGCCTCGGCGGTATCTCCCTTAGCATAGGCTTGTCCCGGGGCGCCGCCAAACACCCAGCGATAAAAGTCGCGCCGTTCGCGGGGGCCGAACACCTGCGCCACCTCATCGCGCAACCCGCCGATCAACGCGGCGAGATTGCCCAGATCAGGGGCCAGCATCTCTTCGATGCGGGTCTTGATCTGGCGGCCCAGAACGGGCGCGGTGCCCTCGGTGCCTATGGCCACCACCACAGGGTCGCGGTCGACGATCGAGGGGGTGATCGCGTCGCACAGCGCCGGGCGGTCCACCACGTTGGTCAGCGCACCGTGGTCCTTGGCCAGCAGATGCAGCACCCGGTCGTTCATGCAGCACCCCGTGCCGATCACAACCAGCGCCGCGCC
>JAHDCH010000293.1 GCA_020629995.1 Pseudaestuariivita sp.
GGCGAGATCATCGCGGCCCAGCTGGCCGAGGTGGGCATCAAGGCCGAGATCATCAATGTCGAATGGGCCCAGTGGCTGGAAACGGTGTTCCGCGGCAAGAACTTTGGCCTGACCATCGTCAGCCATACCGAGCCCTTTGACATCGGCATCTACGCGCGGCCCGACTACTATTTCCAGTACGACGACGCGGACTTCCAGAAGATGCTGGCCGATCTGAACGCCACCACCGATCCGGACACGCGGACCCAGATGCTGGCCGGTATGCAGCAGAAGATCGCGGGCGACTACGTGAACGGTTACCTGTTCCAGCTGGCTTCGCTTGGCGTCGCGCGGTCGACGCTGAACGGCATGTGGGCCAACGCGCCCACGCAGGCCACCGACCTGACGGGCGTCAGCTGGTCCGAATAAAGTTCAAAGATCAGGCGCCGCGCCCGTGCATGGATTGTGCGGGCGCGGGGTCATCCAGAAAGAACACCCAGCGCAACAGACGCGCACCCAAAGCACCAACCAGAATGGCCATACACACCAGTGCCGTGGTGACGGATATCGCAAAGATATAGTGAAGCGCGACCGCAGGCAGGCCACCAAAGACCCCCGCCAGCACAAGACAGCAAACAGCGAGGGCCCCGACCAGGCACAAGCAAACGCGCATCATCGGGGCACCTCGCGACTCGTTACTCACAACACCCTGTCAGAGTGACTCGACGCGGCGTCACGCGTTTAGGGGTTTTTTGCGGCCAAATTCCCCATGGCGCGCCAAGGCAACGGTCTAGCCGGCCGCGGCGCGGTCCCGGAAATGCGCAAGCGTGCCGCGCGTGAACAGGAAATCCCCGGGCAACGTTTCGTGTGGCTGAACGTCGGGCATCCGCGCCAGCCGGTCATAAAGATCGCCAAAATCACCGGAACAGGCGGCCAGCAGATCGGCAAAGCTGTCGATCACAAAATAAGTCTGCTGAAAGTCGTCAATGATGTAGTCGGTCCGCATGACCCGTTCGAGGTCAAAGCCAATGCGGTGCGGGTCCGGCGCATCGAGGGCAAAGCGGCTTTCGGCCACCGATGACATGATCCCCGCTCCAAACAGCCGCAGCCCTTCTGCAGACCGCACCAGCCCGAATTCCACCGTGTACCAGTAGAGGCGCGCAAGGTTCGGCAACTGGCCGCGCGCCAGCGCCCGCGCCCCGCCCCGGCCATAAGCCTGCATGAAATCGGCATAGATCGGATCAGCCAGCAGGGGCACGTGGCCAAAGATGTCGTGAAAGATGTCCGGTTCCGAAAGGTAATCCATTTCGGCTTCGGGCCGGATGAAAGCGCCGGCCGGAAAGCGGCGGTTGGCAAGATGATCGAAAAAGATGTCATCGGGCACAAGGTCGGTGACCGGAACGACGCGCCACCCGGTCAGGGGCTCCAGACGCGTGGACAATTCGGCCATGTCAGGGATACCGCCCTGCGACAGATCCAGCGTGGCAAGAGCGGTCAGAAATTCGGGGCAAGCCCGGGATTGCAGCATGTCTGCCGACCGGGCGTAGAGCCGGTTCCAGCGGTCATGTTCATCGGGCGTGTAGCTGTCCCAGCGCTGATCGATCGTGAAGTCGGCGTTGCGCGGCGCGCCTGCATAGCGGTTGCGGGTCATGGTGGCTCCTGATGCGAATGGCATAACCAGGTTACCGACCTGAGGGCGGGCATTTTGGGTCAAAATATTGAGCGTTGCGTGGTTTTTTGAACCTTATGTTTCAGGATTTGATATTTTCTGATACAGGATGGCATGTTGTCTGCGTCTGACCGAAAGCTTTTGTCCCTGCTCCAGACCGACGCCACCTTGCCGGTGCGCGATCTGGCTGAACGTGCGGGGCTGTCAGCCTCGACCGTCTGGCGGAGGATGCAGGAGTTTGAACGTCAGGGGCTGATCCGAGGCCGCGTCACGCTGCTGGACGCAGGCGCGCTGGGGCTGGCTGTCACGATGCAGGTGAGCGTGAACATCACCGCCCAAGACCCCCAGGCGCGGGCCGCGTTCGAACGGTTCGTGCAGGCGGAACCAGCCGTGCAATCCTGCCTCGCGGTGACGGGGGGGCAGGATTACGTTCTGATCGTGCGGATGGCGGATGTGGCGCGGTTCGAGCGGTTCCTGATGGACAGGTTGCTGGCGCATCCATCGGTCGCCTCGGCGCAGTCACAGCTGGTTCTGCGCGAGGTCAAGTCAGGCCCGGCCCTGCCCGTGTAGGACCGGCGCTTGCGGCGGCGGTCGCCTGCGCTATGGTCGGCGCCATGCTGCGCTATGCCCTCAAACGCCTTGTTTCACTGCTGATCAGCCTGGCCATCGCGTCGGTCGTGATCTTCATGGTGATCGAGGTGGCACCGGGCGATCCGGCCTCGTTTATGCTGGGCATCAACGCCCAGCCTGAAACACTGGCCGCGCTGCGTGCCGAGCTGGGCCTCGATCAACCGAAACTGGCGCGGTATCTGGACTGGATCACCGGGCTGGTGCGCGGCGATTTCGGCACGTCCTACACCTATCGCACCCCGGTGGCCGAGATCATCGCAGACCGGCTGTGGGTGTCATTGCCTTTGGCGATCTATGCGCTGATCCTGTCGACGGTGATCGCGCTGCCGGTAGGGCTTTATGCCGCCGCGCGAAGGGGCCGCGCGGGGGATGTGGCGGTGATGGGCGCCACCCAGCTGGGCGTGGCGATCCCGAATTTCTGGTTTGCCATGATCCTGGTGCTGATCTTTGCGATCAAGCTGCGCTGGTTCAGCGCGGGCGGTTTTCCCGGCTGGGACGAAGGGCTGGGCACCGGCATCAAGGCGCTGACCCTGCCCGCCATCGCTCTTGCGCTGCCGCAGGCGGCAATCCTGGCGCGGGTCATGCGCTCGTCTCTTCTTGACCGTCTGGGCGAGGATTTCATGCGCACCGCGCGGGCCAAGGGTCTCAGCCGCCGTCAGGCGCTGCTGCGCCACGGGCTGCGCAATGCGCTGATCCCGGTTCTGACGATCATCGGGCTGCAGTTTTCGTTCCTGCTGGCGGGCGCAATCATCATCGAACAGGTGTTCTTTCTGCCCGGGCTGGGGCGGCTGGTGTTTCAGGCGATCTCGCAGCGCGATCTGATCGTGGTCGAATCCGTCGTCATGCTGCTCGTCTTTGCGGTGATCGTGGTGAACTTTGCCGTCGACCTGGCCTATGCCGCCGTCGATCCGCGGCTGAGGAGCCGGACATGACGCGCAACCTCTGGCTTGGCGCGGCGCTGTCGCTGCTGTTCGTGATCGCGGCGCTGGTCAGCTTTGTCTGGACGCCGCATGATCACGCGGCCCTTGCCATCGCAAACAAGCTCAAACCGCCGGGCACCGAAGGGCATCTTCTGGGCACCGACCATTTCGGGCGCGACATCCTGTCGATGATCATGGTGGGCGCGCGCACGTCGATTGCCGTGGCGCTGGTGGCGGTGGGCATCGGGATCGTGCTGGGCGTGCCGCTTGGCCTTGCAGCGGCGGCGATGAGGGGCAGCTGGCTGGACGAAGTGATCATGCGGGGCAATGACCTGATCTTTGCCTTTCCGTCGCTGGTGATCGCGATCCTGATCACCGCCATCTTTGGCCCCGGAGCCGTCAACGCGATCATCGCCATCGGAATCTTCAACATCCCCGTCTTTGCCCGTGTGGCGCGCGGGGCTGCCCTGCCCCTTTGGGCGCGCGAGTTCATTCTGGCGGCACGGGTGGCGGGCAAGGGGCGCGGGCGCATCTCGGCCGAACATATCCTGCCCAATATCCTCAACATCCTGATCGTGCAGGGCACCATTCAGTTC
>JAHDCH010000294.1 GCA_020629995.1 Pseudaestuariivita sp.
GTCAGCGGGAAGTCATCCAGAGGCACTTCGAGACCATCGGCCTTGATCGGAGCGCCGACCAGCGATGCCGCGGCCCAGTCGGCGCGGAAGGCCTTGAGCACGATATCCTCATCGCCTTCATTGTGAATCTCGACAAAGGCGCGGGCTGTGTCCGAAGACGTGGCCGCCATCCAGCCGTGGCCGATGTGCAGCGCGCCATGGTCGTCATGGCCTTCGCCGGCAAGGGCCGGAGCGGACAGGGCAAGAAAGGCAAGGGCAGGCATCAGGCGCATGGGGCTCTCCGAGTGATGTTATACCATAACATCTAACCCTCTTGCGCGCCGGGTCCAAGCGCCGATCAGACCATCATCTCTTTGGTGGCGGAAAGACGCACATCGGGGTGGTCGCGTTCGATCCGGTCGATGTCCCATTGCAGGCGGGTCAGGTAGACCACGTCGCCGTCGTGGTCAGACGCGATCTGCTGCTTGTTGGCGTTGATGAACGCGTCCACCGCCGCCTTGTCGCCGTTGGCCCAGCGGGCCGAAGTGTATTGCGTGGCCTCGAACCGGACGGGCAGGCCGTATTCCAGCTCGATCCGGGAGGCGAGAACCTCGAACTGAAGCGCGCCGACGACGCCGACGATGAAGCCCGAGCCGATGTTGGGTTTGAAGACCTTGGCGGCGCCTTCCTCGGCGAATTGCATCAGCGCTTTTTCAAGGTGCTTGGCCTTGAGAGGATCGCCTGCGCGGCACGATTGCAGGAGTTCGGGCGCGAAGGAGGGGATGCCGCTGACGCGCAAAGCCTCGCCTTCGGTCAGGGTGTCGCCGATGCGCAGCTGGCCGTGGTTGGGGATGCCGATGATGTCACCTGCCCAGGCCTCTTCGGCCAGTTCGCGGTCCGAGGCGAGGAACAACACCGGATTGCTGATCGCCATCGGCTTTTTGGTGCGCACATGGGTCAGCTTCATGCCGCGTTTGAAATGGCCCGAGGCAAGACGCACGAAAGCAACGCGGTCGCGGTGCTTTGGGTCCATGTTGGCCTGCACCTTGAAGACAAAACCGGCGACCTTTTTCTCTTCGGGCAGGATCTGGCGCGGCTGGGCCGACTGGATCTGCGGCTCGGGGCCGAAACAAGCGATGCCGTCCATCAGCTCTTTGACGCCGAAAGAGTTGATGGCCGAGCCGAACCAGATGGGCGTCATCGTGCCTTCGAGCACGGCCTGACGGTCGAGCGCGGGCAGCAGCTCGCGTGCCATCTCAACCTCTTCGCGCAGCTGATCGAGCAGGTGGGCGGGCACATGCTCGGCCAGTTTGGGATCGTCGAGCCCGTCGATGGCCACCGTTTCGGCCACCACGTTGCGATCGGCGCGATCCATCAGCTCGAGCCGGTCGCGCAGCATGTCATAACAGCCGACAAAATCCTGGCCGACGCCGATGGGCCACGACGCGGGCGTCACGTCGATGGCGAGGTTTTCCTGAATCTCGTCAATGATTTCAAAGGTGTCGCGGCTCTCGCGGTCCATCTTGTTACAGAAGGTCAGGATCGGCAGGTCGCGCAGGCGGCAGACTTCGAACAGCTTTTGCGTCTGGCTTTCCACGCCCTTGGCCCCGTCGATCACCATGACGGCGGCGTCCACGGCGGTGAGCGTGCGGTAGGTGTCTTCGGAAAAGTCGCTGTGGCCGGGCGTGTCCACGAGGTTGAAGCGATATTTGCCGAAATCGAACGACATGGCGCTGGCCGAGACCGAGATGCCGCGGTCCTTTTCCATCTGCATGAAGTCGGACCGGGTGCGGCGCGCCTCACCCTTGGCGCGGACCTGGCCGGCCATCTGGATCGCCCCGCCGAACAGCAGGAACTTTTCGGTCAGCGTCGTCTTGCCCGCATCGGGGTGCGAGATGATCGCAAAGGTGCGGCGGCGCGCGATCTCGGGCGGCAGGTCGGGGCGGTTGGGCGAGGTGTCCAGCATGGGCGGGTATCTACTGCGCGGTGCGGTCCCGCGCAATCGGATTGGTGCTGACAGAAAATGTCAGGGATACGTGCTAGGGTGGCCCCAGTCGAAAAGGAGAGACGACATGACACTTATGGAAATTGCGAACGAGCTGGTGGCGGGCTGCCGTGAGGGGCGCGAGAATGACAATCTGGGCAAGCTGTATGCCGAGGATGCGGTGTCGGTCGAGGCGATGGGGTTCAACGGGATGAGCCCGGTGACCGAGGGGCTGGAGGGTATCCGGGGCAAGCATGCGTGGTGGGACAGCACCTTTGAGGTGCTCGACGCCAACATCAGCGGCCCGTATCCGCACGGCGACGATCGCTTTGCGGTGATCTTCGAGGTCAAGACCCGCGAAAAGGAAAGCGGCAAGGAAGACGACATGAAAGAGGTCGCCGTCTATCACGTCGCGGGTGGCAAGATCGTGCGGGAAGAATTCTTTTACGGCGCGGGCTAGGTCCGCGCCAAAGAAAGGGTCAGCCCGATGACGACCGGCGCAGCACTTCGGCGGCGTCGGGGCGGTCGAGCAAGGTCTCGGTCACTTCGAATTCGCTGAGGTGCGCGTCGGAATGCCCCGTAACCTGCGAAGACAGGCGCGCGCCGATTTCGGCCGGGAGGGCAGGCTGGGTGCGCGTGTCGGCCAGCAGGGATTCCGCAGCAATCCCTTCGGCATAGATGATCTGATGGTCGTCAAACAGCAGCTGGAAATAATCGACATAGCCGCCCTGCGCGCGATAGACCGTATCGCCGTTTTCGAGGTGGCGCGCCTTGACCAGCAGTTCGGACCGGCCCGCGCCCAGGTGATCCTGGCGCTGATAGATGAACAGGCGGTGATCGGGGCTGACGACCAGATCGCCCGCGTTGTGCAGCGTGCCGGCGGTGATGACGATGGGGGCCAGCGCGCCGGTGGCCCGCACGGTGGACTGGCCGATCCATCGGATCGCCTGAGCGCCGGCATCGCGGGTCAGCACCATGTCGCCCACCGAGAGATCCTCGATCGGGACCTGGGCGCCCGAGGCCACGGTGATCATCGTGCCGCGCGTGAACGACACGCAAGCGACCTGCGCCAGCTTTTTCTGGGCATTCTCGCGGTCGATCCCCACAAGGGTCACGTCGCCCTTGGGCGTCATCGCCGCAAGGGGCAGGGCATAGATTTCCGCCACGGAGCCGGCGCCGTCGACTTCGACCAGGACAAGCACTTCGGTCGTGGCGCCGTCGGGGGCCATGAATGTCAGCGCAGAATCAAGAAAGACGCGGTTGCCGCGCTGGCCGACTTCGCTGCCTTCGGCGACGATGAACCGGCCCTGGCCCATGGGCATCAGCGAAAGCCGTTCGCGGGTGGCGTCCGCCGCCAGCGTGTAGATGTCGTCAGGCTGCACCTCGTCGGCGAATGACAGCGGATCGCCCATGTTCGCGCCATTTGTCACGGTCAGTGCATCGCCCCGAAGGACGGGAACCGATTGTGGCTGCTTGAGCGAGGTATTGTGCGCGTCTGTCACTGTGTCGGTCGCCTGTCGTTCTGCTTTGTTTGTTGGTCTCAGCCATACGTTAAGTTGGTTGATAGAGTATGGATGTGACCAAATTTGGTCAACGCGCCGAATATTTGTGGGCCGAGTATGGGCAACTGACAAGCGGGGCATCGCTTGCATTCCGCGCCTATCGCGTCATTTTGGGCGCAAGATTTTCTGAAGGGGAACGCGCGATGGATCTGGGGATTGCGGGCAAGACGGCGCTGATTTGCGCGTCGAGCAAAGGTTTGGGCCGGGGCTGCGCCGAAGCGCTGGCGGCGGCAGGTGTCAACGTGGTGCTGA
>JAHDCH010000295.1 GCA_020629995.1 Pseudaestuariivita sp.
GGCATCTACAATTCCGGCCAATTGGCCCAGTTTGCGATTTTTCGATGCCCAACTCAGGTCATGATGAGTCGGCCCGAGCCGCGCGGTGACGCGGTGCGGGCCCCGGCGCGCGCCGCCATTTGGCAGCCGCGCCAGAGCCCGCAACGCGCGTGCCTCAGCCTTGCCAGAGCACCCGCGGCGCAAAACGCGGCATGGTGGTGACCAGGGTTTCGATCCGGGTGTCGATCAGGCCGATATCGAAGGCGGCATCAAAGGTGCTGCGGGTTTCGACCAAGATCATGTGGCGCGTGCCGGTCATGTCGGGGATCTGATCGCGCATGGCATTGACCGCCTCGTCAGTCAGCTGCGCCATGCCCGCGCCGCGGGTTTGCGACCATTCGACATGCAGACGGTCCGCATCGACGTCAAACGACACGACCGAAACGCGCAACGCCTGATCGGTGGCGGATTGGTTCATCCAGCTTATCAGCGACATCGCGCTGTCCATGTAGGTGGGCGTGATGTAGTCGGTCTCGCGGCTGATCATGTCACCCAGCGTATAGGCGGTCTTGTCAGCGGACGAATGCGCGCGGAAATAGTCGAACAGAACGAACATGGCGAGAAACATGAAGACGAGCAGCGGCAGCAGCAGCACGGCTTCGACGCTCAGCGTGCCGTGTTCGTTGTCGCGATAGCGCAAAAGCGGGTTTTTGGTACGTGTCATGGGAGCCTCTTGGCAAATGGTGAAACACGACCCGACGGGCGCACAGGCCCCAAAGCGCCGACGGGTCGCAGGTACAAGGTAAACAGGCGCAGATCATGGCTCCGCTCCCGCAGTGGAGCCGAAACGGCGCGCACCCTCACAGGCTCGGACCGCACCGCGCGCCAGGGCGCGTAGGCAAACGTCAGGGCCGTGATCGGGTGTGTCAGCATCGGTTTCACTTTCTGGCGACACAGCACGCAAAGCGCACAGTCTTGCCCAGATTTCGTCACAAGGTGACCGTTGTGCCCAGATTGGGGCGAAAATGCGGCGATCTGGGCCGGAAAATTCATGACTGAATTGTGTTCTGGCGATGATCTGAGACTATGGCCGAGACTGTTTCCAAACGCGCAACACTGAGAAGCAAGACCGTTCGAATCCGGCGGCTCAGGATCAAGAAACCCAAGGCGACGATACGACTCAAAAGAGTTTTCAAACTGCCCAAAATTTAGCCAAAACACAGGTGACGTTGGGAAAGGCAAAGTCTAGGTTGAAAGGGCGCGATACCGCGCGACTCGCCCATGTGCTGATCCAGACAGGAGCCCCCCTATATGTCCCCCCGCAAATCCGAGCCGAGCTTCCGCGAAAGCGTCGATCTGATGTTCAACCGCGCGGTCGCGCTGATGGACCTCTCGCCCGGTCTCGAAGAAAAGATACGCGTCTGCAATTCGACCTACACGGTGCGCTTTGGCGTGCGCCTGCGCGGCGGTATCCAGACCTTTACAGGATACCGGTCGGTGCATTCCGAACATATGGAGCCGGTCAAGGGCGGCATCCGCTTTTCGCTGGGTGTCAATCAGGACGAGGTCGAAGCGCTGGCGGCGCTGATGACATACAAATGCGCGCTGGTCGAAACGCCGTTTGGTGGCTCCAAGGGCGGGCTGTGCATCGATCCGCGCGAATACGACGACGAAGAGATGGAGCGGATCACACGCCGCTTTGCCTACGAGCTGGCCAAGCGCGACCTGATCGATCCGGCACAGAACGTGCCCGCCCCCGACATGGGCACGGGCGAGCGCGAGATGGCCTGGATCGCCGACCAGTACCGCCGCATGAACACATCCGACATCAACGCGGCCGCTTGCGTCACCGGCAAGCCGATCAACGCCGGCGGCATCGCGGGCCGGACCGAGGCCACAGGCCGGGGCGTGCAATACGCCCTGCGCGAGTTTTTCCGCAGCCCCGAAGACATGCAAGCCGCGGGTATGAGCGGCAAGCTGGATGGCAAAAGCGTCGTGGTGCAGGGCCTTGGCAACGTGGGCTATCACGCCGCCAAATTCCTCAGCGAAGAGGACGGCAGCATCATCACCGGCATCATCGAACGCGACGGTGCGCTGGTGGATGACAAAGGCCTTGATGTTGAAGCAGTGCGCGCGTGGATTGGCGACCATGGCGGGGTCAAGGGCTTTCCCGGCGCGGAGTATGTCGAGGAAGGTGCCAAGGTGCTGGAAAAGGCCTGCGACATCCTGATCCCGGCCGCACTGGAAGGTGTGATCCACAAGGGGAACGCCGCAAATATCAAAGCGCCGCTGATCATCGAGGCGGCCAACGGCCCCATCACCTTTGGCGCCGACGAGATCCTGCGCGAGAAGGGCACCGTGATCATCCCCGACATGTATGCCAACGCGGGCGGCGTGACGGTCAGCTATTTCGAATGGGTCAAGAACCTCAGCCACATCCGCTTTGGCCGGATGCAGCGCCGCCAGGAAGAGGCGCGGCACGAGCTGATCGTGGACGAACTGCAGCGCCTGTCGGATCATCTGGGCGACGCATGGTCGATGACGCCGAACTTCAAGCAAAAGTACCTCAAGGGTGCGGGCGAGCTGGAGCTGGTGCGCTCGGGTCTCGATGACACGATGCGCGCCGCATACCAGTCGATGCGCGAGGTCTGGCATGGCCGCAGCGACGTGACCGATCTGCGCACAGCGGCTTACCTCGTGGCGATCGACCGCGTGGCGGGCAGCTACAAGTCAAAAGGCCTGTAAGGCCGGGGCGCGCTCTGCCATGCTGACCGGGCACCCGGTCGGCAACAGGAGCGCGCCATGACCCTTTCATTTGAATGCACCTGCGGGCAAACCGCGTGGGAGCTGCCGGGGGCGGATGCTTCGGCAGGCACACGAACGATTTGTTACTGCCGCGATTGCCGGGCCTTTGCGCGCTATCTGGGCGTGGATGACAGGATGGAGCCGGGCGGCGGTGTTGATCTGTTCATCACCCGGCCGGGCCGTATCCATGTCACGCGCGGGCTCGAGAATATGGCTCTGATGAAGCTGTCCCCCAACGGGCGCGAGCGGTGGTACACCAGCTGTTGCAAATCGCCGGTGACGTCGCATCTGGCGGGCTGGGCGCCGATGGCGGGGCTGCTGGCGCTGCCCGCGGTGGATCGGGATGCGCTGGGCGAGGTGCGGATGATCTATGGCGCGAAGGATGCCATCCCGGGGCAGGGTGCGCCCGAGGCCAATCGCGGGGTCGCGGCCTTGATGCTGAGGATCCTCTTCGGCTGGGCCCTGCCGGGGTTTGTGCTCCGCCGATTGCGAGACACGCCATTCTACAAAGATGGTCGCCCGATCGCCGAAGCGACCATTCTGACCAAGGATCAGCGCGCCGCGATCACCGATTGAATTTTCCCTCTGGGCAGAGGTGTACAGAGATTGCTAACCTGCCCCGGACGGGGGCGAGTCTTGGGCCCCGCACAACAGGGACATGGCATGCGGTTTTCGGGGTTTCGCATTCTCAGGGAGGGGCTCACCGGCAACAAGGGCTGGGGGCCGCACTGGCGCTCGCCCGAGCCCAAGCCCGAATATGACGTGATCATCATCGGCGGCGGCGGGCACGGGCTGTCGACGGCCTATTACCTGGCCAAGGAACACGGGATCACCAACGTCGCGGTGCTGGAGCGCGGCTATCTGGGCGGCGGCAACGTGGGGCGGAACACAACGATCGTGCGCGCCAACTATTTCCTGGAAGGCAATTCGCAGTTTTATTCCCATTCGCTCAAGCTGTGGGAAGGGCTGGAGCAGGACCTGAACTATAACG